>NZ_CABPTS010000056.1:0-848 GCF_902460385.1 Streptococcus sp. Marseille-P7376 | reverse complement strand
TCCTTGTAGAGTTTTTCTTATTTCGATAGGTGACATCCAGTTTAAAGTTTGCATGGGCAATCGATTGGATTTGTAGAGATAGCGCCCCATCTGTTTGATGAGATCGTCATAGGAATAGAACTGGAGATGTTTGTAGAATCGGTTATTGTCATTGCGATGGCTTCGTTCTACCTTGCCATTATGTCGAGGTGTTCGAGGCTTGATACACTTATGCTCAATCCCCAGCTCCTCACAAAGAAGGTCAAGCGGGTGGACTTGCTTGGTCTCTCTAAAGTGTGTAAATTCAACACCATTATCTGTTTGCAGGATTTTGGGCTGATAACCAAAATGACGAATAGCCAATTTCAAAAATTGAACTGTAGAATGAGAGCTTTGCTCCTTAAAAGGATAGATAAATCGCTCTCTGGAAGCTTCGTCGATGGCAGTATACTGATAGAATTTATCAGGGATAGAGCCGGTGTAACAGTATTTTGGGACATATTTGACATCCATTTGCCATTTGATTCCGATTTCGGTCGGCGTATGATAGGGTTTTGGTTTGTAGGCTTTTTTCTTTTCTTTAGAAGCTTTGAAGAAGCCTAATTTTCTCAGAATGCGAAAGAGGGAGCAAGGATGCCTGTGGTAACCTTTGTTTGTTTTGAGTTTATAGAAGATTTCAATCAGAGTAGCTTTAGGATTGCGGCGGATACAGTGTTTGATCCAATTGATTTCTTCATTGGTGTGACTATTTGGATGAGGGGTCAGAGGGCGATGGGATTTGTCTCTTAGAGATTCTTTGCTTCCATCGAACCGTTTATTCCAACGCATAAGAGAGGCTTTTGAGACTTTGTATCTCCGACAGATAAAGG
>NZ_CABPTS010000055.1:0-935 GCF_902460385.1 Streptococcus sp. Marseille-P7376 | reverse complement strand
GGCTCTTTGTCAACTGTAGTGGGTTGATGTCAGCTAACATCTGGAGAGGACAAAATTGGTCCTCTCCTTTTTGATACTCAAAGTGATGAGAATTCTAGTTCTAAAGTTGTCAAAGTTCCGAAAGCCAAAAGCGTTGCGCTTGATAACCTTGATGAGGTTGTTAGTAGCCTCCAGTTTTGCATTTGAGTAAGGGAGTTCAAGAGCGTTGATAATTTTATCTTTGTCCTTGAGAAAGGTTTTAAAAACAGTCTGAAAGATAGGATTTATACAAGCAATCCTTTCTTCAATGAGTCCAAAGAAATGCTCCGCTTGTTTCTCTTGAAAATGAAAAAGCAAGAGTTGGTAAAGCTCATAGTGTTCTCTGAGTTCTTGAGAGTAAGAGAGTAGCTTTTCAAGAATCTCTTGATTTGTCAAGTGCATACGAAAAGTCGGACGATAAAAGCGTTTATGACTTAGTTTTCGACTGTCTTGTTGGATCAGTTTCCAGTAACGTTTCAGTGCCTTATATTCGTGCGATTTTCGAACCAATTGATTCATGATTTGAACACGAACACGACTCATAGCACGGCTAAGATGTTGCACAATGTGAAAGCGATCGAGGACGATTTTAGCGCATGGAAAAAGTTGTCTAGCCAAGTCATAGTAGGGACTAAACATGTCCATGGTAATGACTTTCACCCCGTTTCGGAGCTGTCTGGAATAGCGCAGAAAGTGATTGCGAATCGTTGCTTGGGTCCGTCCGTCTAGGATAGCTATAATCCTTCTTAAATCGAAATCCTGTGCAATGAAGCTCATCTTTCCTTTCTTGAAGCTATATTCATCCCAAGACATGTGAGTTGGAAGATAAGATAAATCTGTCTTGAATTTAAACTCTTTCAGTTTACGAATGACGGTTGACGTGGAAACTGCTAAGCTTTCAGCGATGGCCGTCATAG
>NZ_CABPTS010000054.1:0-1131 GCF_902460385.1 Streptococcus sp. Marseille-P7376 | reverse complement strand
TGTTGGTTTTGTGTACACTTTTTACACTAAACTTTAGCTCAAAAAAAGACAATTTCCTTCGTTTGACATATGGAACTCAAACTATTTTTCATCAAATACCTTGATATACTTGACAAATGGTAGAAAAAGACTCAGCCGAACTAATATCGGACTGAATCTTTTTCTGTTTTATTCTTCTGGTTTAGCCTTAGAAGCCATCTACGTTAGTATAGATTTTTTGGACATCTTCATCGTCTTCTAAAACGCTATAGAGTTTTTCAAAGGTTTCTAGGTCGTCACCTGCCAGCTCCACTTCTGATTGAGGAATCATTTCCAACTCAGTCACTTGGAATTCTTGGACGCCAGACTTGCGCAGGGCCACGATAGCCTTGTGAAGGTCAGTTGGTGCTGTATAAACAGTTATGCTTTCTTCTTCTGCTTCAACGTCATCTACATCTACATCCGCTTCCAGCAGCAGTTCAAAGACGCTGTCAGCATCTTCACCAGCAAAGACAATCACACCTTTATTGTCAAACAAATAGGCTACAGAGCCACTAGCTCCCATATTCCCGCCATTTTTACCAAAAGCAGCACGAACATTAGCTGCAGTCCGATTAACATTGGAAGTCAGAGTATCGACAATCAACATGGATCCATTTGGCCCAAAGCCTTCGTAACGGCCTTCGGTAAAGGTTTCGTCAGTGTTTCCTTTCGCCTTGTCAATAGCCTTGTCAATAACATGCTTTGGTACTTGCGCTTGCTTAGCCCGGTCAATGACAAATTTCAGTGCAGTATTTGACTCGGGATCTGGATCACCTTTTTTAGCTGCTACATAGATTTCCACACCAAACTTAGCATAAACTTTTGAGTTTGCACCATCTTTGGCCGTTTTCTTTGCCACAATATTGGCCCATTTACGTCCCATTGGAGTTTCTCCTTTTGATAAATTACATTTTCAATCTTTCATATTATAACATAAGTCGGATTGAATTTCACTAAACGGAAGATAATTTATAGTTGAAAATTGTAGCGTTACAATAGATGTGAGACCTGAGTACCAAAAAAGAAGAAACCTTGATAGGATTAGTTCTGACACAACCATCAAAAAAAGGAGTCTTCTCATGAATAGTATACCACAAAACATCCGCTACC
>NZ_CABPTS010000053.1:0-1148 GCF_902460385.1 Streptococcus sp. Marseille-P7376 | reverse complement strand
CCATATGAGTCTTTCTAATGATGGTTTTGTCGCTTTTCATTATAGGTCATATGGGACTTTTTTTCTACAACAAAATAGGCTCCATAATTACTACAGTGATTTTACCCACTACAGAAATTATAGAGCCTCTTTTTTATATTTACCAAGCATAATTTGGCTCCTGGCAGGCAACCATCGCAGTCAATAACTCTTCTGGACTGACCTTCTTCAACCCTCCATAAACAGGGTCCTGAACCAAATAAGAAGGATCTAGATAATAAACAGCCAGAATATCAGTGCCATCTACCGATAGCTCGTACCCTGTTCCCACAACATTGTGCTCTCCCTTGCGGCCTGGATAGAGAAGAGCGTTATTAACTGTATAATACATAGGATAGCCATCATCAATATTCTTGCGTAAGCGCTCCTTAAAAAGGCGCATATCTTCAGAATTCTTTGCACTACTGCTCACTGTCGCTAGATGGTAGCCCGCTTGACCTGCCGGCACTTCCGCATAGCCAAACAGATATTGATTTAAGACACGGACAGCATTGACATTATGGGTACCGAATGTCTCGTCGGTTCCCATCGCTCGCGCCAATTCTTCCTGACTGACATTGACCCCCTTGTAAGCTAAAATCATACTGACAGAGGTCGGTGCACAAGTATTCCAAGCTCTCTGAACCTGCATAGGGACTTCCAAGCGTTTTCTGATTGAGAGAGCTGCTTCTTTGCTGGAAGGCTGTGTCTCCTCCTCTCTGACCTTTTCAGTTGACTGACTGGAGATTCCTGACTCCGTAGAAGTCGAACTCTGGCTAGTGCTAGATTGACTACTGCTAGCTGCTTTCGAACGGGCTTGACTCGTGCTCGAAGCTTGAGAAGAAGAGGCAGAGCTTCTAGACTGAGGGGACTCTGAAGCTTTCTGCTGAGAACAAGCTAATAAGCAGCAGCCCAGACCGAGCAAGACAAGTATTTTTAAATTTTTCATACCGACACCTCCTTTTATACATATGATAACGCTTTCTTTGGGAGAAATCAAGATGAGTCTGAGACAAAATAGTTCTCAGTCACAAAAAAGCTAGAGATTCCCAATTATGGAACTCTAGCTTTTTAAATTTGAACCGTTCTCTTATTGTATTTAAGGAGATTATTGGCCAGGAGCACTAAAC
>NZ_CABPTS010000052.1:0-1317 GCF_902460385.1 Streptococcus sp. Marseille-P7376 | reverse complement strand
AGACGGTTGATGGTGTGACCACTAAGGTTGCGGAACAAGAAGTAACAGCAGCTAACTGGAGCTACAAGTTTGCCAACCTGCCGAAATACGAAGGCGGTAAGGAAATCACTTACTCCATCGATGAAGAAGCTGTTGAGGGCTACAAAAAAGACATCGATGGTTACAACCTGAAGAACAGCTACACTCCAGGCACGGTTTCCGTTCAAGGAACGAAGACTTGGGATGATGGCAACAACCAAGACGGCAAACGTCCAGATAAGATTAAGGTTCTCTTGAACAAGACGGTTGATGGTGTGACCACTAAGGTTGCGGAACAAGAAGCAACCAAGGATAACTGGACTTATGAGTTCAAAAACCTGCCGAAATACGAAGGTGGTAAGGAGATCACTTACTCCATCGATGAAGAAGCTGTTGAAGGCTACAAAAAAGATATCGACGGTTATAACCTCAAAAACAGCTATCGCCCAGGCACTGTCTCCATTGAAGGAACGAAGACATGGGATGATGGCGACAACCAAGACGGCAAACGTCCAGACAGGATCAAGGTTCTGTTGAACAAGACCGTTGACGGCGTGACCACTAAGGTTGCGGAACAAGAAGTAACCAAGGATAACTGGAGCTACAAGTTCACCGACCTGCCGAAATACGAAGGCGGTAAGGAAATCACTTACTCCATCGATGAAGAGCCTGTTGAGGGCTACAAAAAAGATATCGACGGTTATAACCTCAAAAACAGCTATCGCCCAGGCACTGTCTCCGTTCAAGGAACCAAGACTTGGGATGATGGCGACAACCAAGATGGCAAACGTCCAGACAAGATTAAGGTCTTCTTGAATAAGACGGTTGATGGTGTGACCACTAAGGTTGCGGAACAAGAAGTGACAGCTGCTGACTGGAGCTACAAGTTCACCGACCTGCCGAAATACGAAGGTGGTAAGGAAATCACTTACTCCATCGATGAAGAAGCTGTTGAGGGCTACAAAAAAGATATCGACGGTTATAACCTGAAGAATAGCTATAACCCTGGCACTGTATCCGTTCAAGGAACAAAGACTTGGGATGATGGCGACAACCAAGACGGCAAACGTCCAGACAAGATCAAAGTTCTCTTGAACAAGACGGTTGATGGTGTGACCACTAAGGTTGCGGAACAAGAAGTAACAGCAGCTAACTGGAGCTACAAGTTTGCCAACCTGCCGAAATACGAAGGCGGTAAGGAAATCACTTACTCCATCGATGAAGAGCCTGTTGAGGGCTACAAAAAAGATATCGACGGTTATAACCTGAAGAATAGCTACAAACCAGCCAAAACAGAGG
>NZ_CABPTS010000051.1:0-1390 GCF_902460385.1 Streptococcus sp. Marseille-P7376 | reverse complement strand
AACCTGCCGAAATACGAAGGCGGTAAGGAAATCACTTACTCCATCGATGAAGAGCCTGTTGAGGGCTACAAAAAAGATATCGACGGTTATAACCTGAAGAATAGCTACAAACCAGCCAAAACAGAGGTTTCTGTGCGCAAGGTTTGGAACGATAGCGACAACCAAGACGGCAAGCGTCCCGCTTCTATCACCGTTAAACTCCTCGCAGATGGCAAGGATACTGGGAAAACCCTCGAATTGTCAGAAGCGACTGGCTGGGCTGGCAGCTTTACGGAACTTGATGCCCAAAAAGGCGGCAAGGCGATTGATTACAAGGTTGTAGAAGCCACTTCAATCACCGGTTATACAACTGAAGTAACCGGAGATGCAGCCACTGGCTTTACGATTACCAATAGCTATAGCCCAGAAACAGTTGATATCAAGGCCACTAAAAACTGGGATGATGCGAATAACCAAGATGGTAAGCGTCCAGCGAAGATTACGATTAATCTCTTAGCCGATGGTGAGAAGGTTGATTCTAAAGACGTTCAAGCTGCAACAGATGGCACCTGGACAGCTGAATTCAAGGGCAAGGCCAAGTACAAGAATGGGAAAGAAATCAAGTATACGGTAACGGAAGAAACCGTTGCAGAGTATGAAACAACCATTAACGATTTCAATATCATTAATAAGTACCTGCCAAAAGCTATTGAATACAAGGTAACCAAGGTATGGAAGGATGCCAACAACCAAGATGGCAAACGCCCAGAATCTGTCACAGTACAACTTTACAAATCAGTGAATGGTTCAGAACCAACAGCAGTTGCAGGTCAGACCTTAACCTTAACGGCTGCAGGTGCAACCGATGCGAATACATGGGTTGCTTCCTTCACAAACTTGCCGCAATTTGAAAATGGACAAGAAATTGTTTACTCTGTGAAGGAAGTCAATGTCCCAGAAGGTTATGAGGCTTCTGTATCTGGCCAAGTCGTAACCAATAGCCATGATCCAGAAACAATTGTCATTTCAGGAACCAAGGTTTGGGATGATAACGAGAACCAAGATGGTAAACGGACCACTTCTGTGAAAATTCAAGTTCTGCACGACGGTCAAGTCGTAGATGAAATGGAAGTTTCAGCAGCGACAGGCTGGGCCTTTGAATCAAAAGCCTTGCCTAAGTACAAGGATGGGAAGGAAATTGCTTATGAAGTCAAGGAAGTAGCAGTTGCAGAGTATAAAACTGAAATTAGCAAGACCAAGGATGGCAAATACACTGTTACCAACAAGCTGACTCCAGAGAAGATTACAGTAAGCGGTCAAAAGACTTGGAACGACGCCAATAACCGAGATGGCAAACGTCCAGACTCCATTACTGTGAAGCTCTTAGCCAATGGCAAAGCGACTGGTAAAA
>NZ_CABPTS010000050.1:0-1415 GCF_902460385.1 Streptococcus sp. Marseille-P7376 | reverse complement strand
TGGCTCTTTGTCAACTGTAGTGGGTTGATGTCAGCTAACATCTGGAGAGGACCGAATTGGTTCTCTCCTTTTTGATATTCAAAGTGATGAGAATTCTAGTTCTAAAGTTGTCAAAGTTCCGAAATCCAAAAGCGTTGCGCTTGATAACCTTGATGAGGTTGTTAGTAGCCTCCAGTTTTGCATTTGAGTAAGGGAGTTCAAGAGCGTTGATAATTTTATCTTTGTCCTTGAGAAAGGTTTTAAAAACAGTCTGAAAGATAGGATTTATACAAGAAATTGTTTCTTCAATGAGTCCAAAGAAATGCTCAGCCTGTTTCTCTTGAAAATGAAAAAGCAAGAGTTGGTAGATTTCATAGTGTTCTCTGAGTTCTTGAGAGTAAGAGAGTAGCTTTTCAAGAATCTCTTGATTTGTCAAGTGCATGCGAAAAGTCGGACGATAAAAGCGTTTATGACTTAGTTTTCGACTATCTTGTTGGAGCAGTTTCCAGTAGCGTTTCAGTGCCTTATATTCGTGTGATTTTCGATCAAATTGATTCATGATTTGAACACGAACACGCCTCATAGCACGGCTCAGGTGTTGGACAATGTGAAAACGATCCAGAACGATTTTAGCGTTTGGAAATAGTTTTCTGGCAATATCGTAATAGGGACTGAACATGTCCATGGTAATGGCTTTAACGCCGTTTCGGACCTGTCTGGAATAGCGCAGAAAGTGATTGCGAATCGTTGCTTGAGTCCGTCCGTCTAGGATAGCTAGGATCTTTCTGGAATCGAAATCCTGTGCAATGAAGCTCATCTTTCCTTTCTTGAAGCTGTATTCATCCCAGCTCATGTGTTCTGGAAGGTAGTTAAGGTCAGTCTTGAACTTGAATTCTTTCAGTTTGCGAATGACGGTGGAAGTGGAAACAGCCAAGTTTTCAGCGATGGCCGTCATAGGGACTTTCTCGATTAATTTTTGAGCGATTTTCTGGTTGACAATGGTTGCGACTTGGTGATTCTTCTTGACTAAGGAAGTCTCTGCGACAGCCATTTTTCCACAGTCTTTACAGCGGAAGCGCCGTTTCCTTAGACGAATCAATGTCTTGTATCCAGCACACTCTAAATAGGGGATTTTAGATTCTTTTTGGAAGTCATATTTAGCCATTTGTCCTTGACAGTGAGGGCATTTAGGTGCTGGATAATCTAGCTTGGCGAAGATTTCTTTATGCGTTCCAGCATTTAGAACATTCAAGATAGTGATGTTAGGGTCTTTGATTTCCAGTAAGTTTGTGATAAAATTTAATTGTTCCATAAGATTCTTTCTAATGATGGTTTCGTTGCTTTTCATTATAGGTCTTATGGGACTTTTTTTCTACAACAAAATAGGCTCCATAATCCCTGCGGTGGATTTACCCACTACAGAAATTATAGAGCCT
>NZ_CABPTS010000049.1:0-1574 GCF_902460385.1 Streptococcus sp. Marseille-P7376 | reverse complement strand
TGTAGAAAACATACTAAGATTAGTAGTGAAGAAATCTCCGACGGGAGAGAGTACTCACTACTTTTTCTTTATGTTAAAGTAGTGGTGTCTTGTAAAGTCGTAGGGCTCTATGGCGCTAGACGTCGCTTGACAAACTGGCAAGACACCTTGTTTTAGGTGGAGTTTGATCAAAGTATGTGGGACGCTAAACGTCGCGTATTGAAAATAAAATCACTAAAACATGGAATTATTCAAGACAAAAGAGGTAATGTCATGCGTGCAGTATTTGGAATTGATGTCAGTAAAACAAGTTCTGAGGTGGCAATTTTAGTCAACGGTGAGAAGGTTCATGGCTACACCATACTCAATGATGCCTTTGGTTTCAATCGCCTATTGGGCGACTTGAAAACTGTTCATAACCCTGAGATTATATTTGAGGCTACAGGCGTCTATTCTCGACGTCTTCAGGCCTTTCTCGAGGAATATGGTTACGCTTACACACGGCTAAATCCTCTGGAAGCTAAGAAGCAATTGGACAGTCTGCGAGTTCGTAAAACAGATAAAATTGACGCTGAAAAGTTAGCTAAATCTCAGCTTGTGCACAATCGTAAACCAACTTACGTGCAGGAAGAAGTTTATCAACACCTTCGTGATTTAAGCCGTTTCTATCAAAATCTGACAGAAGACCTTGTTCGAGCTAAAAACCGTCTGCACAAGGTCCTACAAATCACCTTTCCTGAATTGGAAAATCTCTTATCCACACCAACTGGCGAGCAATATTGGAACTTAGTGATGGTTTTTCCATGTAAAGAGTTTGTATTAAGCCTATCTCAAAGTGACTTGTATGAGATTATCCGTCAATCTACCTCCAAACGCATCTCTGAAAAGCGTATTGCTTACCTGACTGATAAACTTATAAAACTCGCTAAACAATCTTTTTGTGCGGTCAAGAAAAACTCTCCTATGCTTGAAGAGGTTCGTTACTATGCTCAAGAATTGCTTCGCCTTTCTGAACGCAGACAAGTTGTCTTAAACGACATGGTAACTCTAGCTCAGCCTTTACCAGAGTATGACATCTTACGGTCAATTCCTGGCATCGCAGAAACCACAGCGACATCTATCATTGGAGAATTGGGAGATATTCGTCGCTTTCAGTCTTCCAATCAAATCAACGCTTTTATTGGCATTGACCTGAGACACTATGAATCTGGGAAATTTCTCGCCAAAGAACACATCACTAAACGAGGTAATCCCTATGCCAGAAAAATCTTGTTCAAGTGCATTCACAACATCGCTTCAGCTAGTCATACCAATCCCTGCCATATCGCTGACTTTTATGAGAAACGAAAAAGACTATCGACAATAGCTTCAACTAAGCCTCATGCGATTGCCTCTATACATCGTCTCATTCGAACAATGTATTACCTCATTACGCATAACAAACTTTACGATTACTCTTTGACCCAAAATCGATAAGGCTGTCTATGCCGTATTATTGGAACACCTTGTTTCAAAAAATACCAGATGAGGTGTTTTTTTTGCATGCCCTTTTATGGCTCAAAAAGTGTTAAAAATAAGACAGTAACCTCGGAATA
>NZ_CABPTS010000048.1:0-1630 GCF_902460385.1 Streptococcus sp. Marseille-P7376 | reverse complement strand
TTTTCTACCATTTGTCAAGTATATCAAGGTATTTGATGAAAAATAGTTTGAGTTCCATATGTCAAACGAAGGAAATTGTCTTTTTTTGAGCTAAAGTTTAGTGTAAAAAGTGTACACAAAACCAACACCTTACCTAGTGATTTTTTTGATAAGGTGTTACAATAATATGGCATAAACAATTTTACCGATTTTGGGTAGAAGTATAATCGTAAAGTTTGTTATGCGTTATGAGGTAATACATTGTTCTGATGAGACGATGTATAGAGGCAATCGTGTGTGGTTTGGTTGAAGTCACTTGCGATTGTCTTTTCCGTTTATCATAGAAGTCTGCGATATGACAAGGATTGGTGTGGCTAGCTGAAGCTATGTTATGAATGCACTTAAAGAGAATCTTTCTAGCATAGGGATTCCCACGTTTGGTGATATGTTCCTTGGCTAGAAAGTCCCCAGATTCATAGTGTCTGAGGTCAATGCCGATAAAAGCATTGATTTGATTGGCAGAGTGAAATCGACGAATGTCACCAAGTTCACCAATAATGCTGGTCGCTGTGGTTTCAGCTATTCCAGGAATAGAGAGAAGAATCTCGTATTCTGGCAAAGGTTGAGCCAATGTTACCATCTCCTCTAAAACACTTTGTCTATATTCAGAAAGCCTAAGTAACTCCCCTGCATAGTATTTGACCTCTTCCATCATTGGAGAGGTTTTCTTGACCGCACAATAAGACTGATTAGCTAGTTTTGTAAGCTTATCTACTAAGTAAGTCACACGTTTTTCAGAGATGCGTTTTGATGTAGACTGACGGATGATAGCTCTTAATGCGGCGTCACCCAACTCCAGTACAAAACTATTACATGGAAAAGTCATTACCAAGTTCCAATATTGTTCCCCAGTTGGTGCCGACAAGATGTTTTCCAATTCAGGAAAAGTGACCTGTAAAACCTTGTGCAGACGGTTTTTAGCGCAGACAATATCCTCAGTAAGATTCTGATAGAAACGGCTGAGGTCGCGTAATTCTTGATAAAGCGCTTCTTGGACATAGCTTGGTTTACGATTGAGGATGAACTGAGACATAGCTAGTTTTTCAGCGTCAATCTTATCGGTTTTACGTACTCGTAAGCTATCTAGTTGTTTTTTGGATTCTAAAGGATTGAGGCGTGTATAAGCGTAACTATTATCCTCAAAGAAGGCCTGAAGACGACGAGAATAGACACCAGTCGCCTCGAAGACAATCTCTGGCTGGTGAACAGTCTTCAAGTCCCCAAGTAGTCGATTAAATCCGATGGCATCATTGGGTATGGTATAGCCATGTACTTTCTCTCCATTGATCAAGATGGCTACTTCTGAACTTGCTTTACTCACATCAATCCCAAAAACTACTCGCATGATATTACCTCTTTGTCTTGAATGATTCCTTGCTTTAGTGATGTCATTTTCAATACTCGACGTTTTTCGTCCCACATACTTTGATAACATTCTTCCTAAAACAGGTGTCTTGCCAGTTTTAGTTACGACGTCTAGCGCCAAAGGACTCATCGACTTAACAAGACACCTCTACTTTAACATAACGAAAAAAGTAGTGAGTACTTTCTCCCGTCGGAGATTTTCTCACTACTAATCTTAGTATGTTTT
>NZ_CABPTS010000047.1:0-1653 GCF_902460385.1 Streptococcus sp. Marseille-P7376 | reverse complement strand
TTACAGAAACATTTGTTTCTGCTGGTGTGTAGCTATTGGTAATGGTGAAGCCAGTTGTGGCATCTCCAGTAAGGACTGAAGTGTAACCTGCTGGAACTGAAACTTCTGCGATTGTATAGGTGATTGGCGTGCCACCTTTATCTGCATCCAGATCTGTGAAGTTTCCTGACCAATTATTTCCTTCATTGAGTTCAAGGGTCTTACCTGTGTCTTGACCATCTGCTAGAAGTTTAACAGTAATAGACTCTGGACGTTTGCCATCTTGGTTCTCGCCATCATTCCAAACTTTCTTCACTGGAACCTGTGTTTTAGCTGGTGTGTAGACATTGGTGAAGGTTGTGCTGCCATCACTTGCATCACTGCTGTACTCAACAGTTGCATGCAGTTTCCCTTCTTTATCATCTGTTACAGTTACTTTAGCTGTCACTGTCTTCGCATCGTAGGTGATTCCATTCTCCGTTGTACCAGCTTTCACTTCCTTGATGGTGTAAGTGTAAGTGCCTTCTTCATCAAATGTCAACTCTGAGAATTTAACTTTTCCGTCAGCACCATTCTTCGCTTTTTCAACGTTACCAACTTGGTCTGTCAATGTAAATTCGAACATGTTAGCTTCGAGATTGCGATTGCTTAGTTTCTTATCTACTTCAAGAACAGCTTTGGCATTTTCAGCCTTATAGGTGTTTTCGAAAGTGCTGTCGTTATTGTCATAGGTAACAGTTGCTTCAAGAGCTCCCTTACCGTTGTCAACAACTTTGATCGTTACTTCGATAGTCTTATTAGAATAAGTGATTCCTTTATCAGTTGTCCCAGCATATCTTTCAATGATGGTGTAAGTGAATTCTCCTTGTGTTTTGAATTCCAACTCACCAAACTGAATATTTCCAGCTGCATCGTTTGTCGTAGTTGCGACTTGTTCACCAGCTCCATCAAGCAAGGCAAATTCGAATTCCCCACCTTGAAGCTGAATTGGTTTATCAGTGTTCTTATTGATGAATGATTTGGTTGCCGAAACAGGAACTTTCGCGTTAGCAGGCTTATAAGTATTGACGAATGTCTGAACTCCAATATCAGTAGCTCTTGTCACTGCACCAGCAAGTGGTGGTACGAGATCAGAACCAGGTGCTGAAGAAGTCAAATCAGCTGACGGAAGTGCTACAGCAGTAATAGGATAATACATTACTGATGCAACCAGCTTACCTTTTCCATCATCTACTACACGTACTGTAACCGGTACTTTTCTACCATCGTAGGTCACACCATTAATGGTTTGACCACCATTTGTTTCAGTGATTGTGTAGTTATAGGTTCCTGCTTTATCAAATGTCAATTCTGAGAACTTAACGTTTCCGTCCTTGTCGTTCTTCTTAGTATCTTTAACCACACCATTTGAGTCAGTCAAAGTAAATTCAAACTCATTTTCTTGAAGCTTTGTTGGACGATCTTTCAATTCTTTCTTAGCTTCAATAACAGCCTTAGTCGGTGAAGTGCTATAGGTATTTGTAACAGTCAGATCCGCTGTTTGTGCTGGAGTATAGCCGTCTATCGTATCTACGATGAGATTGCCATCTTCATCGACTTCCATCACACTATAAGTGTACTTCACACCGTGCTCATCTGTCGCAGGAAGGTCCGTCCATTCTACAGTTCCATTTG
>NZ_CABPTS010000046.1:0-1656 GCF_902460385.1 Streptococcus sp. Marseille-P7376 | reverse complement strand
TTACAGAAACATTTGTTTCTGCTGGTGTGTAGCTATTGGTAATGGTGAAGCCAGTTGTGGCATCTCCAGTAAGGACTGAAGTGTAACCTGCTGGAACTGAAACTTCTGCGATTGTATAGGTGATTGGAGTGCCGCCTTTATCGACATCCAGATTTGTGAAAGTTTCTTCCCAATTGTTAGCTGCATTCAATTCACGTGTTTGACCAGTGTCAACACCATCTGCTAGAAGTTTAACAGTAATAGACTCTGGACGTTTGCCATCTTGATTGTCGGCATCGTTCCATACTTTCTTCACTGGTACTTGAGTTTTAGCTGGCGTATAGACATTGGTGAAGGTTGTGCTGCCATCGCTGGCATCACTGCTGTACTCAACAGCTGCATGCAGTTTCCCTTCTTTATCATCTGTTACAGTTACTTTAGCTGTCACTGTCTTCGCATCGTAGGCGATCCCATTTTCAGTTGTTCCAGCTTTCACTTCCTTGATGGTGTAAGTGTAAGTACCTTCTTCATCAAATGACAATTCTTTAAACTTAACTTTTCCGTCTGCACCATTCTTCGCTGTTTCAACGTTACCGACTTGGTCTGTCAAAGCAAATTCAAACATATCGGCTTCGAGATTTCGACCGGTCAGCTTCTTCGTTACTTCGAGACTTGCTTTAGCGTTTTTAGCCTTATAAGTATTTTCGAAAGTGCTGTTGTTATTGTCGTAAGAAACGCTTCCTTCAAGAGCTCCCTTATTGTTATCCCTTACTGTGATGGTCACTTCGACAGTCGTGTTAGAATAAGTGATTCCTTTATCAGTTGTGCCTGCATTCTTTTCAATGATGGTATAAGTGAATTCACCTGGTTTGTTAAATTCCAATTCACCAAACTGAATGTTTCCAGCCGCGTCATTTGTTGTGGTTGCGACTTGATCCCCCTCTCCATCCAACAAAGCGAATTCGAATTCACCGCCTTTAAGCTGAATCGGTTGATCTGTATTCTTATTGATAAACGTTTTCCTTGCAGCAACCGGCACTTTCACTTTGGCAGCTTTGTAGGTATTTGTGAATGTCTGAATTCCGTCATCTGTAATGGCATCAATAGCCCCAGAGATTGGAGGTACGAGATTTGAACCAGCAGCTACAGATGAGAAATCAGCAATAGGAGCTGTTAGAGCTGAAATGGCAAAATTTTCAACCCAGGCAACCAGCTGACCTCTTCCATTATCATAGACGTGTACAGTGACACGAACCGTTCTCGCATCATGGGTCACCCCATCAATGGTTTGACCAGCATTTGCTTCCACAATTGTGTACTGGTAATGTCCTTCTTGTGTAAACGGAAGATCCTTAAAGTTTACATTACCATCACCATCGTTCTTAGCTCTTTGAACTTCTTGTCCATTTTTATCTTTCAAGATAAACTCAAATTCATCCGCTTGAAGAGGTGTTGGACGACCGCCAGTCAACTCTTTTTTTACTTTAATGTCAGCTGTAGTTGGGGAAAATTTATACGTATTCGTAACAGTCAGAGCCGCTGTTTGGCTAGGAGTATAGCCGTCTATCGTATCTACGATGAGATTGCCATCTTCATCGACTTCCATCACACTATAAGTGTACTTCACACCGTGCTCATCTGTCGCAGGAAGGTCCGTCCATTCTACAGTTCCATTTG
>NZ_CABPTS010000045.1:0-1688 GCF_902460385.1 Streptococcus sp. Marseille-P7376 | reverse complement strand
GTTCAATTCTATTTTACTAGAAAATCTTATGAGTTTTTATTGTGCACTTATATTGTATATTCAAGACAACAAAATAGGCTCCATAATCCCTGCGGTGGATTTACCCACTACAGAAATTATAGAGCCTAAATAAACAAATGAGAAACTTTCTGAAATTAGGGAGAGAATAATGCAAGATTCAATTGATATTTTGAAAGAGCGCTATTTAGTCAATATAAAAGAAAATCCAGACTTATATATCGGGATTGAGTTAGAATTTCCAATTGTGAATCTTCAGGGAGGGGCGACAGATACCCGTGTAACAAAAGAGCTCTTGTCAAGGCTAAATTCAAACTATGGTTTTATTGTAGAACGCAGGGATTTAGATGGCAATCCTATTCAGTTAAAAGCTCCAGATAGCGAAGATCGTATTCTCTTTGAAGTATCTTACAATATTTTAGAGTTCGCATTCGAAAAAGCGAAAACAATTCAGGAAGTTGAAAGACGCTTCAATCACTACTTAGACACTATTCAAAAGATTTTACACAAAGACCATCATGAGCTTCAGGGTCAGGGTTTACATCCATTCTGGAAGGAGAATAATAATGCTCCTGTGAAATATCCCCGCTATCAAATGTTGATGCAGTATCTAACTTTGAGTGAGGAAATTGGAGGAGATTTCTTCCATCGCTATCCTGATTATGGCGGCTATATCTGTGGAAGTCAAGTCCAGCTGGATGTCTCACGGGCAAATTTCATACAGGTAATCAATACCTTCAATCAAATCGAGGCTGCTAAAGCCTATCTTTTTGCCAATTCGGAATTGACAGCAGAAGATTTCAACACTAGAATCTCCAGAGACCGCTTCTGGGAAGAATCCATGCATGGCTTGTTAGTAGAAAATGTCGGTGTCAATCCCTATGATTTCACAGATGAAGAAGATTTTTTCAATATTTAAATCACACAGCTATTTTTAATGCTGAACGAGAGGGAGATGTCTACTATTTTCCTCCTATCGGCTGGAGAATATCTAAAGCAGGTGCAAATCAAGGCCTATAATTTGAGGGGGGACGAAAGATTTCTCATTCCGTGCGCAGAAGATTTTAGTCATCACAGAAGCTACCAATATCAGGATTTAACGACAAGAGGCACTGTTGAATTTAGAAGCACTTGTGTTCAGCCTCTCGCTAAGACATTTGCACCAGCAGCCTTTCATTTAGGATTGTTAGTGAATCTAGAGGAAACAGAGGCCTATCTTAAAGCTTGTGAGTTTTTCAGGCTGGAAGGGCGGGATTATAAACATTTGCGCCGACAGTATTCGAAAAACAAACTTACACAGAACGAGGAAAAAAACATTCAAAAATTTTCATACGATCTTCTTCAACTTGCTATCAAAGGCTTGCAAAAACGGAAAATGCATGAAGAAAAGTATCTCATATCTTTGTATTAATAGACTCCCTTTGGAATTCTAATAATGTTTTAAGTGTTTCATTTTAGTGCTAAACCCTAGTCCTTTAAGGAACTTTCAAGGTTATCGCAAAGTTGGTTTGAAAAAAAGTTTCAAAAAAGCAAAAAAAGTTCAAAAAAAGTATTGACAAGAATTAGTTGAGGTGATATACTGATATAGTTGTCGCTTGCGAGGGCGACAAAGACCTTTGAAAACTGAACAAGACGAACCAATGTGCAGGGCACTACAACTGAAGTTGTAG
>NZ_CABPTS010000044.1:0-2576 GCF_902460385.1 Streptococcus sp. Marseille-P7376 | reverse complement strand
CTACAACTTCAGTTGTAGTGCCCTGCACATTGGTTCGTCTTGTTCAGTTTTCAAAGGTCTTTGTCGCCCTCGCAAGCGACAACTATATCAGTATATCACCTCAACTAATTCTTGTCAATACTTTTTTTGAACTTTTTTTGCTTTTTTGAAACTTTTTTTGAATATCTTAAATAGACATTAATCCTCGATCCCTTGTCAGGGCTAGAGAATCGCATTGTTTCTGAACTCTTTCAAATGCTCTTTTAAATCTCGAAGCATAGCTTTTCTTCCTTGAAAGCGTTCATTTCCTATTAATCGTTGATAATTGTTTAAACCTAACGGATCTAGTCCTGCCTTAAATCCTGCTATTAATTCTCTGAAAGCGACTAGTTCATCCAGGAACATTTCACGTGCCTTCAGTTTATGGCCAATCTCACTGACTTCCTCATAACTCTGTTTATCAAATTTGCGTTTTTGACTCTCTTGTTTGCGGATAAGATCATGGATATGGTTTCGGAATTTGGTTTTGAAATAGCAATAAAGTTTTTCTTCATCATGCTCAATTCCTTCTTGGCTCAGTTGTAGCTCATACAAGACCAGCATTCCTTCTTGCTCCCAGTCGCTTGATTCCCAAAGATGAAGGTAATATTCTTTTTGGCACTTGCGAACAATCCACTTTACTTTCTCATAGCTACTTTTAAAATTCATAGCTTCTCCTAAAATTATATTTTGTTGACTCTAGTCTATAGCAAATTTTAGGAGAATGCTTGAACTTATTTTGAAATGCTACTTTTTATCCTCTTCATGTCAAGCCATCCTCTCTTTCCGACATCAAAGGGACTGACCTGGGGCTGCTGATCTGACAGATTGCAGCCTGAAAAGGCAAGCCTGAAAGTCATAACCTCTCGTGAAAACGGGTGGCTTGTACACAGGCTATAAACTGTTTCTCTCCAGCGACGTCTAAAGACGTTCGCTGAACTTCGTTCCGGTTAATTCTATGATTACTTGACTAATGCTCGTAAAAACGGGCTTTTATTTTGTCTTGAATATACAATATAAGTGCACAATAAAAAACTTATAAGATTTTCTAGTAAAATAGAATTGAACCAACTAGTTACGAAAGGAAATCTTATGAGCTATCACCATTTTACCATAGATGATCGGGAAAGTATTCTGATTTACTGTACAAAAGGACTAAATTTTTCTCAAATCGGAAAATTACTTCATCGTCATCCTTCCAGCATTAGTCGGGAATGGAAACGTCATACGAAAGGTCATATTGAAAACAGAGGGTCTCATACCATTCATGAAAGACATGAAGAAGCAAACAAGCGAACTAGGATTGGTGATTGGGAAGCAGATACGGTTACCGGTCAAATTGGGAAAGCTTGCTTAGTTACTCTAACGGATCGCTACTCTCGTTTTCTTAAAATCAAGAAGGTAGCGGTCAAGAAAAGCAAACTGGTCATAGAGGCTATGGTACAAATGTTGGAGCCCTTGCCGAAAGAAACCGTCACTCCCGATAGAGGAAAAGAATTCACGAATCATCAAGACTTGACTGATAAATTAAAAGTAGAGGTCTATTTCCCAGACCCTCATGCGCCTTGGCAACGAGGAACCAATGAGAATACCAATGGATTACTACGAGAATATTTTCCCAAAGGGAGTGATTGGACATTCATTGACGAGCACACCATTCAGCTGTGGGAGGATAAACTAAATAATAGACCACGAAAGTGTCTCAACTGGAAAACACCTTATGAAGTATTTTATGGTGAAATTGTGCACTTAATTTGACAATTCAAGGTTCTAAAACTACCATCTGAGAACCGATCTTCGTACTCTTTGACACTTAACTTATCAAGGGAAATGTCATGTTTCTTCTGCTCGCGATATATTTCGCTACTGTCTTTTCATTCAGTCCAACCGTACTCACATAGTACCCCCTAGCCCAAAACTTTCGATTACCATACTTATATTTTAGGTTGGCATGTTTATCAAATATCATCAAAGCACTCTTACTTTTCAAATATCCCATGAAGTCGGAAATCGAAAGTTTGGGTGGTATCAAGACAAGCATGTGAACATGATCTGGCATCATATGTCCCTCAATTATTTCCACTCCCTTGTATTGACATAGATGACGGAAAATATCAATCAGATCTTACCTGATTTTATAGTAGATTGTTTTTCTGCGGTACTTTGGGGTAAAGATGATAGGATATTTGCACATCCATTTGGTATGTGATAAACTGTAACTAGCTTTAGCCATTTCTTTTTCCTCCTTTTATCTAACCTGAACAATTAGATTATACCAAGAAAAAGAAATGGAAGTTCAAAGCCTTGTCAGGAGTCTGGGACAATAGTCCCTTTGCTACAAAAAAAGCAACGGATTTGCCGTTGCTTTTTGCATGATTGCGATAGTCTTGCTAAAATAGAATTGCTCAATAAACCATTTAGAGAGGCTATTCCATGCACATTCACTATAACACAAATCAAACGACTTTACCACTAGAACTTGCTTGCATTTTACCACAAGGCCACATCGTCTTTACCATTGAAAAAGTGGTGAATACCTTGGAGGAACGTCACTTCCA
>NZ_CABPTS010000043.1:0-2609 GCF_902460385.1 Streptococcus sp. Marseille-P7376 | reverse complement strand
AATCTAGAATGATGATATTTTTGTCTTTAATTTCGAGTAGGTTTGTGATAAAATTTAATTGTTCCATAAGATTCTTTCTAATGATGGTTTCGTTGCTTTTCATTATAGGTCTTATGGGACTTTTTTTCTACAACAAAATCGGCTCCATAATCCCTGCGGTGGATTTACCCACTACAGAAATTATAGAGCCAGAAAAAATTGATATAATAGAACGTGTTCTAAAAAAAGATTAAATGGTCCGTTGGTCAAGGGGTTAAGACACCGCCTTTTCACGGCGGTAACACGGGTTCGAATCCCGTACGGACTATATTTTTATCATGCCCTGATTAGCAGCGACGCAGAACTATGTCGTAGGTTTGAATCCTACTTTATTTTGAAAACCCGTTAGGAAAGACTGAACCGCACCCCAAAAGTTAGACAGAAAAATCTAACATTTGGGGTGTTATTTTTATGAAATTAAGTTATGAAGACAAAGTCAAAATCTATGAGTTACGGCAAAATGGTGAAAGCATTAAGTCTTTGTCGGACCGGTTCAGTATTGCAGAATCCGGTATCCAATATATGATTCGACTGATAGACAGATACGGGATGAACATTGTCAAGAAAGGAAAAAATACCTATTATTCTCCAGAATTAAAGCAGGAAATGATTGATAAAGTGCTTCTGAAACAACAGTCACAGCTGACCGTTTCACTTGATTACGCCTTGCCAAACCGAGGGACTCTTCCAAATTGGATAGCGCAATACAAGAAAAACGTCTATACTATTCTTGAGAAAGCAAGAGGGAGGCCGCCAAAAATGGGACGTAAGCCAAAGAAGACCTGGGAAGAGATGACGGAGTTAGAGCGACTCCAAGAAGAAAATGAGCGTCTTAGAACGGAGAATGCCTATCTAAAAAAGTTGAAGGAATTGCGCCTGAGGGACGAAGCCTTAGCGCGTGAAAGGCAGAAACAGTTAGAGAAATGGTCAATGGAAGATTCCGACTAGACCTCCTTCTAGCAACAGCTAAACTAGCTCGTGCCACCTACTATTACCAGCTCAAGCAACTAGCTACAGAGGACAAAGATAGGGACATCAAGAATGAGATACAAGCAATTTTTAAGGCTCATAAGGGCAATTATGGTTACCGCAGGGTTCATCTAGAACTGCGCAACCGTGGTTATAGCATCAATCATAAGAAAGTGCAGCATTTGATGCAGGTGTTAGGTCTGTCTGCACGCATCCGTAAGCGCAAGAAATACAAGTCCTACATAGGATTTATACAAGAAATTGTTTCTTCAATGAGTCCAAAGAAATGTTCAGCTTGTTTCTCTTGAACTTGAAAATGAAAAAGCAAGAGTTGGTAGATTGCATAGTGTTCTCTGAGTTCTTGAGAGTAAGAGAGCAGCTTTTCCAGAATCTCTTTGTTGGTCAAATGCATGCGAAAAGTTGGGCGATAAAATCGTTTATCGCGGAGTTTCCGACTGTCTTGTTGGAGCAGTTTCCAGTAGCGTTTTAGCGCCTTATATTCGTTAGATTTTCTCTCAAATTACTTCATGATTTGGATGCGAAGACGGTTCATAGCCCGGCTCAGGTGTTGGACAATGTGAAAACGATCCAGAACGATTTTAGCCTTTGGAAATAGTTTTCTGGCAATATCGTAATAGGGACTGAACATGTCCATGGTAATGGCTTTAACGCCGTTTCGGACTTGTCTGGAATAGCGAAGGAAGTGATTGCGAATGGTTGCTTGCGTTCGTCCGTCCAGAATTGTGATGACCTTGAGCGAGTCAAAATCCTGCGCAATGAAGCTCATCTTTCCCTTCTTGAAGCCAGCTGAAACAGTCTCTCCCCAGACTGTTTCACTCCCAAGACATGTGAGTTGGAAGATAGTTGAGATCTGCCTTAAATTCAAACTCCTTTAGTTTTCGAATAACTGTGGATGTGGACACAGCTAAGCTTTCAGCGATGTCGGACATAGAAAGCCTCTCCATCAGTTTTTGAGCGATTTTCTGCTTGACGATGGTTGCGATTTGGTGATTTTTCTTGACCAGAGAAGTCTCAGCAACAGCTGTTTTTCCGCAATCCTGACATCGGAAACGGCGTTTCTTTAAACGAATCAGCATTTTATATCCCGCACACTCTAGGTAGAGGATTCTAGATTCTTTTTGGAAGTCATATTTAGCCATCTGACCATGACAGCTGTAGCATTTAGGAGCAGGATAATCCAACTTCGCGATGATTTCTTTATGCGTTCCAGCATCTAGAACATCCAAAATCGTAATGTTAGGGTCCTTTATTTCCAGTAAGTTTGTGATAGAATTTTATTGTTCCATAAGATTCTTTCTAATGATGGTTTGGTCGCTTTTCATTATAGGTCTTATGGGACTTTTTTTCTACAACAAAATAGGCTCCATAATTACTACAGTGATTTTACCCACTACAGAAATTATAGAGCCTGTTATCATGGCTTCAGTCTTTCTCGCAGAGAAAAATAAGAAACGAGTCTGAGACAAAATAGTTCTCAGTCACAAAAAAGCTAGAGATTCCCAATTATGGAACTCTAGCTTTTTAAATTTGAACCGTTCTCTTATTGTATTTAAGGAGATTATTGGCCAGGAGCACTAAAC
>NZ_CABPTS010000042.1:0-3175 GCF_902460385.1 Streptococcus sp. Marseille-P7376 | reverse complement strand
ACAGATTTTCGATCAACGTAAGATTGATGTGGAACCTGTCTTTGGGCAGATAAAGGCTTATTTGGGTTACAAGAGATGTAACCTAAGAGGCAAGCGTCAGGTGAAAATTGACATGGGTTTAGTGCTCATGGCCAATAATCTCCTTAAATACAATAAGAGAACGGTTCAAATTTAAAAAGCTAGAGTTCCATAATTGGGAATCTCTAGCTTTTTTGTGACTGAGAACTATTTTGTCTCAGACTCTTTTCGTTTTTAATTACGAATATATAAGTAGAAGCCTATCAACCATGCCAAGAATAGAAAGTTGAAAGGAAGTGATTCGGCATAGATGAAAAGATTTGGAACATTCTTATCTAAATAATTGACAAAGCAAACCTCGAATGTTACAATAACATTACAAAAGGATTTCAAATTATTACAAGGAGAACAAAGATGAAAACAAGGACTTATAGAAAATTAATGACTGTTGCGGTTCTGGCTTCCAGTTTGCTTTTAGGAGCATGTGGTAAGAAAGAAGAAAGCACTATAAGTACTAGCTCTAGCAAGACCGTTCAGGCCTCTTCTAGCTCGAAAACTGCATCATCTAGCAAGATCAGCAGTGCCCCTAAGATTAGCAGTAGCGCTTCCTCAGCAGTAGCAGTTGGCCAGTCTGGCCAAGCTGAAATCCCTGCGAGTCAGGAACAGCCAGCTGTCGAGGTAAGTCAGCCCCAACAAGTCCAGTCTCAGCAGGCTTCAGGCCGACAAAGCATTCAGCCTCAACAGACTCAGCCAGTCCAAGCACCAGAAAGTAACCGCCAACTTCAGAATAAACAGGCAGAAAGTAACGCTCGTTACAAGGGAGTTCTGACCATGGTAGATGGAGATTTCTCAGCAGCAGCTGGTACTTGGAAAGATGCCAACGGAAACACGGTGACCGTTTCAGGCAACGGCCAGTTTACAGTCCAGTCTGCTGATGGAAAGACTGGTAATTACTCCATTGCGTCCTACTCTTATACTCTGGATGACGGAAAATACAATGCTCAGTTAAGTGGACAAGGAAATGCCAATCTGCAGATTACAACAGGAGCAGATGGATCAGTAACAAGCGTTGTGGTATCTCAGCACTAAATATAATGAAAAGGAAGTCCAAATGGCTTCCTTTTGTTTTTATTTTTGAATTTGCAAGAGTTCTTCAATTTCAGCTAGACTTTCAGCCTGAGAAATAGCGCCTCGGAGCTTAGCTGCTCCAGATGTACCACGAAGGTAGTGTGGCGCTAGACCACGAAATTCTCGGACAGCGATGCGCTCTCCTTTAAGGTCAATCAAACGTTTGAGATGCTCGTAGGCAATCGTCATCTTGTCCTCAAAGGTCAAGTCGGGTAATACTTCGCCTGTTTCAAAGTAGTGGTTGATTTGGCTAAAGAGGTAGGGATTTCCCATAGCTGCTCGGCCTACCATGACAGCGTCTGCTCCGACTTCCTCGATACGCTGCTTGGCGTCTTGCACACTGCGGATATCACCGTTGGCGATGAAAGGAATCTTGGTCAAGGCATGAGCTACGTTGTGCAAGGTCTCAAGGTCGGCATGACCGGTATACATCTGTTCACGCGTACGGCCGTGCATAGCCAAGGCTGAAACGCCAGCCGCTTCGGCGGCTAGAGCATTTTCTACAGCCAGAGAATTGTCAGACCAACCAGTCCGCATCTTGACTGTCAGGGGAATATCCAATACTGACTGGACCTTGTTAATGATTTTATAGATTTTTTCAGGATCCTTGAGCCACATAGCACCAGCTTCGTTTTTAACGATTTTATTGACCGGGCAGCCCATGTTGATATCAACGATATCTGTCTTGGTGTTTTCCTGAATAAATTCTGCGGCGCGGGCTAGACTGTCTTCGTCACTGCCGAAAAGCTGGATAGAAACTGGATTTTCACCCTCATCAATGTGAAGCATATGGAGGGTTTTCTCGTTGTTATACTGGATGCCCTTGTCAGAGACCATTTCCATAACGACGAGACCTGCTCCCAGCTCTTTTGCAATGGTTCGGAAAGCAGAGTTGGTTACACCAGCCATGGGCGCCAGAACTGTACGATTGGGAATTTCAACATTTCCAATCATAAAAGGGGTATTAAGATTTGTCACGAATCAGTTCCTCCAGGTCATTTTGGTCAAAGTGATAGGCTGTCTGGCAGAATTGGCAGATGATTTCAGCCCCTTGGTCTTGGTCACGCATCTCTTCTAAGTCTGTCTTTGGAAGGCTGGCCAAAGCATTCATGAAGCGCTCTTTACTGCAATCACACTGGAAGCGAATTTCCTCTTCAGACAGGCGTTTGTAAGGCTCATCTCCATAGATGGCAGCCAGTAGAGCTTCGATATGGTCATCGGATTCTAACAGCTTCGATATGGCAGGCATGTCTTGAATCCGCTTCTCGAAGCGGGCGATATCATCTTCCTTAGCACCAGGCAGAGCTTGCACCAAGAAACCGCCAGCAACCTTGACTTTATCGTTCTCATCCAAGAGCACATTGAGGCCAACGGCAGAAGGAGTTTGCTGGCTTTCAGTCAGATAGAAGGCTAGGTCTTCGCCGATTTCACTAGAGATGAGTGGCGTCATAGAATTATAGGGATTGCCAGTGCCGTAGTCCGTGATAACCAAAAATTGACCAGAGCCGACAAAAGGGCCAACCAGAACTTCGCCAGTGGCTGTCTTTTTAATATCCACACCGGGATTTTGCACATAGCCCTTGACATTGCCCTCGGTATCTGCCACAGTGATGATTGCACCTAGCGAGCTGGTCCCAAGGACCTTGACGGTAATCTTGGTCTGGCCTTTTTCATTTGCAGCTAAAATTTGACTGGCAATTAGTGTGCGGCCAAGTGCAACGGTAGAGCTTGCTTGAGTTTGATGTTTTTCTTGAGCGGTCCGAACCGTCTCTGTGCTATCCAGCACATAAGCTCGGAAAGAACCATTTTCTGAGATAGTTTTGATAATTTTGTCCATACCTTTTATTTTAACACAAAATAGAAAAACAAGCGCGCGTCTGTGCTTGTTTTTGTTTTAGATTTTGTAGCGTTACAATAGATGTGAGACCTGAGTACCAAAAAAGAAGAAACCTTGATAGGATTAGTTCTGACACAACCATCAAAAAAAGGAGTCTTCTCATGAATAGTATACCACAAAACATCCGCTACC
>NZ_CABPTS010000041.1:0-5222 GCF_902460385.1 Streptococcus sp. Marseille-P7376 | reverse complement strand
AAAAAAGTATTGACAAGAATTAGTTGAGGTGATATACTGATATAGTTGTCGCTTGCGAGGGCGACAAAGACCTTTGAAAACTGAACAAGACGAACCAATGTGCAGGGCACTACAACTGAAGTTGTAGTACTGAACAATGAAAAAACAATAAATCTGTCAGTGACAGAAATGAGTGAGAACTCAAACTTTTAATGAGAGTTTGATCCTGGCTCAGGACGAACGCTGGCGGCGTGCCTAATACATGCAAGTGGAACGCACGAGGTACACCGTAGTTTACTACACCGTACTTTGTGAGTCGCGAACGGGTGAGTAACGCGTAGGTAACCTACCTTTTAGCGGGGGATAACTATTGGAAACGATAGCTAATACCGCATAAGATATCTTACTGCATGGTAAGATATTAAAAGATGCAATTGCATCACTAAGAGATGGACCTGCGTTGTATTAGCTAGTAGGTGAGGTAACGGCTCACCTAGGCAACGATACATAGCCGACCTGAGAGGGTGATCGGCCACACTGGGACTGAGACACGGCCCAGACTCCTACGGGAGGCAGCAGTAGGGAATCTTCGGCAATGGGGGGAACCCTGACCGAGCAACGCCGCGTGAGTGAAGAAGGTTTTCGGATCGTAAAGCTCTGTTGTAAGAGAAGAACGAGTGTGAGAGTGGAAAGTTCACACTGTGACGGTAACTTACCAGAAAGGGACGGCTAACTACGTGCCAGCAGCCGCGGTAATACGTAGGTCCCGAGCGTTGTCCGGATTTATTGGGCGTAAAGCGAGCGCAGGCGGTTAGATAAGTCTGAAGTTAAAGGCTGTGGCTTAACCATAGTACGCTTTGGAAACTGTTTAACTTGAGTGCAGAAGGGGAGAGTGGAATTCCATGTGTAGCGGTGAAATGCGTAGATATATGGAGGAACACCGGTGGCGAAAGCGGCTCTCTGGTCTGTAACTGACGCTGAGGCTCGAAAGCGTGGGGAGCAAACAGGATTAGATACCCTGGTAGTCCACGCCGTAAACGATGAGTGCTAGGTGTTGGGTCCTTTCCGGGACTCAGTGCCGCAGCTAACGCATTAAGCACTCCGCCTGGGGAGTACGACCGCAAGGTTGAAACTCAAAGGAATTGACGGGGGCCCGCACAAGCGGTGGAGCATGTGGTTTAATTCGAAGCAACGCGAAGAACCTTACCAGGTCTTGACATCCCGGTGCCCGTCCTAGAGATAGGATTTTGCTTCGGCACACCGGTGACAGGTGGTGCATGGTTGTCGTCAGCTCGTGTCGTGAGATGTTGGGTTAAGTCCCGCAACGAGCGCAACCCTTATTGTTAGTTGCCATCATTCAGTTGGGCACTCTAGCGAGACTGCCGGTAATAAACCGGAGGAAGGTGGGGATGACGTCAAATCATCATGCCCCTTATGACCTGGGCTACACACGTGCTACAATGGCTGGTACAACGAGTCGCAAGTCGGTGACGGCAAGCTAATCTCTTAAAGCCAGTCTCAGTTCGGATTGTAGGCTGCAACTCGCCTACATGAAGTCGGAATCGCTAGTAATCGCGGATCAGCACGCCGCGGTGAATACGTTCCCGGGCCTTGTACACACCGCCCGTCACACCACGAGAGTTTGTAACACCCGAAGTCGGTGAGGTAACCTTTTAGGAGCCAGCCGCCTAAGGTGGGATAGATGATTGGGGTGAAGTCGTAACAAGGTAGCCGTATCGGAAGGTGCGGCTGGATCACCTCCTTTCTAAGGAAAACGGAAGCCATTGGTCGTCATGTTTAGTTTTGAGAGGTCTTGTGGGGCCTTAGCTCAGCTGGGAGAGCGCCTGCTTTGCACGCAGGAGGTCAGCGGTTCGATCCCGCTAGGCTCCATTAGGATAGTATGTACTATTCTAAACTTGTCCATTGAAAATTGAATAACTATATCAAATAGTAACAAGAAAATAAACCGAAAACGCTGTGAATATTAATGAGTTTAAGACTGAAAGGTCGAAAAATAAGGTTAAGTTAGTAAGGGCGCACGGTGGATGCCTTGGCACTAGGAGCCGAAGAAGGACGTGACAAACGACGAAATGCCTCGGGGAGCTGTAAGTAAGCATAGATCCGGGGGTGTCCGAATGGGGGAACCCAACAGGTACTACCTGTTACCCATCTCTGTTAAGGAGATGAGGAGGAAGACGCAGTGAACTGAAACATCTAAGTAGCTGCAGGAAGAGAAAGCAAAAGCGATTGCCTTAGTAGCGGCGAGCGAAGAGGCAGGAGGGCAAACCGAAGAGTTTACTCTTCGGGGTTGTAGGACTGCGCTGTGGACTCAGATTTTATAGAAGAATGACATGGGAAGGTCAGCCAAAGAGAGTAAGAGCCTCGTAATTTAAATAGAATCTGTACCTAGCAGAATCCTGAGTACGGCGGGACACGCGAAATCCCGTCGGAATCTGGGAGGACCATCTCCCAACCCTAAATACTCCCTAGTGACCGATAGTGAACCAGTACCGTGAGGGAAAGGTGAAAAGTACCCCGGAAGGGGAGTGAAATAGAACCTGAAACCGTGTGCCTACAACAAGTTCGAGCCCGTTAATGGGTGAGAGCGTGCCTTTTGTAGAATGAACCGGCGAGTTACGTTATGATGCGAGGTTAAGTTGAAGAGACGGAGCCGTAGGGAAACCGAGTCTGAATAGGGCGCTTTAGTATCATGATGTAGACCCGAAACCATGTGACCTACCCATGAGCAGGTTGAAGGTGCGGTAAAACGCACTGGAGGACCGAACCAGGGCACGTTGAAAAGTGCTTGGATGACTTGTGGGTAGCGGAGAAATTCCAAACGAACTTGGAGATAGCTGGTTCTCTCCGAAATAGCTTTAGGGCTAGCGTCGACATCAAGATTCTTGGAGGTAGAGCACTGTTTGGGTGAGGGGTCCATCCCGGATTACCAATCTCAGATAAACTCCGAATGCCAATGAATTATGGTCGGCAGTCAGACTGCGAGTGCTAAGATCCGTAGTCGAAAGGGAAACAGCCCAGACCACCAGCTAAGGTCCCAAAATAATTGTTAAGTGGAAAAGGATGTGGGGTTGCACAGACAACTAGGATGTTAGCTTAGAAGCAGCTATTCATTCAAAGAGTGCGTAATAGCTCACTAGTCGAGTGACCCTGCGCCGAAAATGTACCGGGGCTAAAACAATTTACCGAAGCTGTGGATACCTTTATAGGTATGGTAGGAGAGCGTTCTATGTGTAGAGAAGGTGTACCGTGAGGAGCGCTGGAACGCATAGAAGTGAGAATGCCGGTATGAGTAGCGAAAGATGGGTGAGAATCCCATCCACCGTAAGACTAAGGTTTCCAGGGGAAGGCTCGTCCGCCCTGGGTTAGTCGGGACCTAAGGAGAGACCGAAAGGTGTATCCGATGGACAACAGGTTGATATTCCTGTACTAGAGTATGAAGTGATGGAGGGACGCAGTAGGCTAACTCGTGCGTACGAATGGATGTACGTCTAAGCAGTGAGGCGTGGTATGAGTCAAATGCTTATACCTATAACGTTGAGCTGTGATGGGGAGCGAAGATTAGTAGCGAGTGAGTGATGTCACACTGCCAAGAAAAGCTTCTAGCGTTGTATCATACTCTACCCGTACCGCAAACCGACACAGGTAGTCGAGGCGAGTAGCCTCAGGTGATCGAGAGAACTCTCGTTAAGGAACTCGGCAAAATGACCCCGTAACTTCGGGAGAAGGGGTGCTGACATTAAGTCAGCCGCAGTGAATAGGCCCAAGCAACTGTTTATCAAAAACACAGCTCTCTGCTAAATCGTAAGATGATGTATAGGGGGTGACGCCTGCCCGGTGCTGGAAGGTTAAGAGGAGTGCTTAGGAGTAATCCGAAGGTATGAATTGAAGCCCCAGTAAACGGCGGCCGTAACTATAACGGTCCTAAGGTAGCGAAATTCCTTGTCGGGTAAGTTCCGACCCGCACGAAAGGCGTAATGATTTGGGCACTGTCTCAACGAGAGACTCGGTGAAATTTTAGTACCTGTGAAGATGCAGGTTACCCGCGACAGGACGGAAAGACCCCATGGAGCTTTACTGCAGTTTGATATTGAGTGTCTGTGCCACATGTACAGGATAGGTAGGAGCCAATGAGATCGGGACGCCAGTTTCGATGGAGGCGTTGTTGGGATACTACCCTTGTGTTATGGCCACTCTAACCCGGATAGGTGATCCCTATCGGAGACAGTGTCTGACGGGCAGTTTGACTGGGGCGGTCGCCTCCTAAAAGGTAACGGAGGCGCCCAAAGGTTCCCTCAGACTGGTTGGAAATCAGTCGCAGAGTGTAAAGGTATAAGGGAGCTTGACTGCGAGAGCAACAACTCGAGCAGGGACGAAAGTCGGGCTTAGTGATCCGGTGGTTCCGCATGGAAGGGCCATCGCTCAACGGATAAAAGCTACCCTGGGGATAACAGGCTTATCTCCCCCAAGAGTTCACATCGACGGGGAGGTTTGGCACCTCGATGTCGGCTCGTCGCATCCTGGGGCTGTAGTCGGTCCCAAGGGTTGGGCTGTTCGCCCATTAAAGCGGCACGCGAGCTGGGTTCAGAACGTCGTGAGACAGTTCGGTCCCTATCCGTCGCGGGCGTAGGAAATTTGAGAGGATCTGCTCCTAGTACGAGAGGACCAGAGTGGACTTACCGCTGGTGTACCAGTTGTTCTGCCAAGAGCATCGCTGGGTAGCTATGTAGGGAAGGGATAAACGCTGAAAGCATCTAAGTGTGAAACCCACCTCAAGATGAGATTTCCCATAACGCAAGTTAGTAAGAGCCCTGAGAGAAGATCAGGTAGATAGGTTAGGAGTGGAAGTGTGGCGACACATGAAGCGGACTAATACTAATAGCTCGAGGACTTATCCAAAACTAAGTAAAGAGGACGTTGAGAAAAGCGTATAAATTTAGGAGGCTAGCCAGTCATCGATGATGACGCAGGTAGGCTATCTAATTTACTAGCTTTTAAGTCCGAATACAATTTCATTGAGCGCAGCGTTCGATAAGACTTGTTAGAAATGAGTAGTTATTCAATTTTGAGTTGACAAGGCAATGTAAGATTGCACGTTAATTCAGAAAGTTAAGTGACGATAGCCTAGGAGATACACCTGTACCCATGCCGAACACAGTAGTTAAGCCCTAGAACGCCGGAAGTAGTTGGGGGTTGCCCCCTGTGAGATATGGAAGTCGCTTAGC
>NZ_CABPTS010000040.1:0-5317 GCF_902460385.1 Streptococcus sp. Marseille-P7376 | reverse complement strand
CTACAACTTCAGTTGTAGTGCCCTGCACATTGGTTCGTCTTGTTCAGTTTTCAAAGGTCTTTGTCGCCCTCGCAAGCGACAACTATATCAGTATATCACCTCAACTAATTCTTGTCAATACTTTTTTCTCATTTTTTTTGCTTTTTTTGTGATTTTTTCATTCCACCTTAGAATATCGTTGTAAGGGCGTTAAAAACGTGGAAAACAACTTTCAAGAGACTACTAATCTAGTATTCTCTGTAAACGATTTTTTTCTAACTATCAAACTCCAGCGATAGTTTCTTAATAAAAACCAGTATATTTATTTTCTATATTTTACAATTTATCAGATAAAAAGCCATCCAAATCGGACGGCCTTGTATGACTTATTTTACTTCTAATAAACCGATATCTCCATCTTCTCGACGATAGATAACATTCGTTGTATTGTCTTCCACGTCGGTATAAATGAAGAAATCATGCCCCAACAAATCCATCTGCAAGATAGCTTCTTCTACATCCATTGGTTTTAGATCAATATGTTTAGAGCGCACCACTTTTGAAGATGATTCATCAGCTTCTTCCACTAAAGCGTCCGTGAAAAGCTGACTAGTTGCAACTTTGTTACGATTTTTCTTTTCAATTCTTGTCTTATTCTTACGAATCTGACGTTCAATTTTATCAACAACTAAGTCAATAGAACCGTACATATCTTGTGAAACATCTTCTGCCCGAAGGGTAATGGAACCAAGAGGAATGGTTACTTCGACTTTTGCCGTTTTTTCGCGATAAACCTTCAGGTTGACACGTGCATCAAGTTCTTGCTCTGCTTGGAAATACTTCTCAATCTTCTCAAGTTTAGAAACTACGTAGTCACGGAGAGCATCAGTTACTTCTAGGTTTTCACCACGGATACTATATTTAAGCATATAAGTACCTTCTTTCTAAACATAAATGTTTTATTTACAATATCATTATAACGCTTTCATTCCTTTTTTGCAAATATTTTCTTATCTTGCGAGTGAAAATGTCAAAACTTCTTTCACACCTGCTTCCAGCAATAATTCTCGAGCCAATTGCAAGGTTTTTCCAGTCGTGTACACATCGTCTATCAGTAGAATTTTTTCTGGCAGAAGGACATCTTTTGCCAATCTAAAACATTGCTGGCTTTTTAAACGTTCTTGGCGATTTTTACTGGATTGAGCAAGCACATCCTGCTTTTCAAGCAAATGTTGATAAGGCAAACCAGCAGCTTGCAAGAAGCCTTCTACCTGATTAAAACCTCGACTTTGGTATTTTTCAGGGCTGACCGGAATAGGAACCAGAGTATATTTTTTGAAGTTTCTGAGACTTTTTTTGAGAACTTCCGCAAAAACATATCTTAGAAGATAATCTCCTTGAAACTTATATTTGCTGAAGAAATCCTTCATCAAATCATTGTAAAGAAAACAGGCCTGATGCTGAACTAAATAGCCTTGCGCTTCCCAGGTTCGACAATCCGAGCAGACTTCCGCCTCTCCCTCCTTCCAGCAGCGGGGGCAATGAATAGAGGAAATCGCTTCAAATCCTGCTCGACAATGGTTACAAATTGTATTCTGTTCTTTTTGTAATAAAATCAAGGAAGAAAAGGTCCTATTTTCTTCGACTGCTTGGTTGCATAACAGGCAATTTCTCATAGGCCAGCCTCCTTGTTCATCAGTTTGATTTCATGAATCGCTTTTTCGATGGAACTGGTAATCCCATCGTGAAAGAAGAATAAATCTCCCGTTGGTCGCTCCATACTGCGTCCCACTCGACCAGAAATTTGAACGAGAGCGCTACGACTAAAGAGACGATGGTTGGCCTCCAAAACAAAGACATCTACACAAGGAAAGGTCACGCCACGCTCTAAGATGGTCGTTGTGACCAAAATGGTAATTTCTCGCTTCCGAAACTCTTCAACGATTTCTAAACGATTTTCAGTTGTTGAAGCCACAAAACCGACTCTTTCCGCTGGAAAGATCTCCTCCAAAACTTGCGCAAATTCCTGACCTCTTTTGATTTCTGAGGCAAAGATTAGCAAAGGAAAGCCTGTTTTTCTCTGTCTCTCGATATATTTTTTCAGCTTAGGCGGCAATTTCTTTTTCGCTAAATATTTTTGAAAATCTGCCAGCCAAACTTTTTGGGGCACAATCAAAGGATTGCCATGGAAGCGCCGAGGAAGACTAAGTCGTTTTAATTCTCCTTTTTTAACTTTTTTATCCAGCTCATCCGTCGAAGTGGCAGTTAAAAAGATGGTGGTTCCTTTCTCCTTGACTGACTGCTCCACGGCATGGTAAAGCACAGGATTGTCCACATAAGGAAAAGCATCCACCTCGTCCACAATCAGCAAATCAAAGGCTCGATAAAATTTAAGAAGCTGATGGGTAGTAGCAATGACCAAGGGACTCCGAAAATAGGGCTCGGATTCGCCATGCAAAAGCGAAATCGGGCAGACAAAATCCAGCTTGAGACGGCGATAAAGCTCTAAACAGACATCGATCCGAGGACTGGCTAGGCAAACGGCACCTCCGCGATCAACCACCTCTGCAATCACCTGATAAATCATCTCCGTTTTGCCCGCACCAGTCACCGCATGGACAAGGCTATTCTGCTTTTGAGCAACTGACTCTAACAGTCCCTGAGAAACTTTCTCTTGAAAGGCTGTTAATTTCCCCTGCCACTTGAGTACCTGATTTTCTGGAAAGTCTTCCTGCGGAAAATAGTAGAGTTCCTGGTCACTCCGGACTCGCCCCAAAATCACACATTCCCTACAATAGTAGGCATTGACTGGCAGCTGATGATGCTCTTTGTCCACTTGAGTGCCACAGCGTCCGCAAAATAATTTCCTCCTTTCCTCTCGCATACCGGGAAGCTGCTGAGCTTGCAATTGCAACTCTGGGCTAAGCTGATCTTTTGTAAATATCCTACCTAGGCAATCTTTTCTTTCTAACATACTTTTTTATTCGTAAAACTTTTGGAAAAATCCAATTTTTTGTGTACAATAAAACTATGGAATATAGAACAATTAGACAAGATGGCCAAGCCCAAGAAGAAATTAAAAAATCCCGTTTCATTTGCCATGCAAAGCGCGTTTACTTAGAAGAGGAAGCTAGAGATTTTATTGCTGCCATCAAAAAAGAGCACTATAAAGCCACTCATAATTGCTCTGCTTTTATTGTCGGAGAGAAAAGTGAAATCAAACGAACCAGTGACGACGGGGAACCTAGCGGTACAGCAGGCGTCCCCATGCTCGGTGTCATGGAAAACCACCAGGTGACCAATGTCTGCTTTGTGGTCACGCGCTATTTTGGCGGGATCAAGCTAGGAGCTGGCGGACTCATTCGGGCTTATGCAGGCATCGTCGCTTTGGCAATTAAAGAAATTGGCCTGATCGAAATCAAAGAACAGGCAGGCCTGCACCTCAAAATGTCTTACAGCCAGTACCAAAACTTCGATAACTTTTTAAAAGCTGAAGATTTGATCGAATTCGACACAGAATTCACAGATCTAGTTGCCACAACCATCTATATCGACAAGCAGGAAAAAGAAACACTAGTTCAGAAATTAGTCGAATTTTTCAATGGCAAAATCCAAATTGACGATCAAGGTTTTCGCGAGGTTGAAATTCCCTTAACAGTTGAATAATTTAAAAAGCTAGGCTTTGTGATAAAAAATTTTTATCGTGGCCATAGCTTTTTTATATTTTACAAAGTGCCACTTTCGCCTTATACTAGTTTCATTAAAGTATTTGAGGTATGAAAAATGGCAAACATTTATCAAAATATCACGGAATTAGTTGGAAGAACGCCAATTGTTAAACTAAATAATATCGTTCCTGAAGGAGCTGCTGAGGTTTACGTCAAGTTAGAAGCCTTCAACCCTGGCTCTTCTGTCAAAGACCGGATTGCTCTCAGCATGATTGAGGCCGCTGAACGCGATGGCCTTATCAAGCCTGGCGACACTATTGTGGAAGCAACCAGCGGAAATACTGGTATTGGTCTTTCATGGGTTGGGGCAGCTAAAGGCTACAAGGTTGTCATTGTCATGCCAGAAACCATGAGTGTGGAGCGCCGCAAGATTGTCCAAGCCTATGGAGCAGAGCTAGTTTTGACTCCAGGTAGCGAAGGAATGAAAGGCGCTATCGCCAAGGCAGAAGAAATCGCCCAAGAGCGCCAAGGCTGGTTGCCGCTACAATTTAACAACCCAGCCAATCCAGAAGTTCACGAACGAACAACAGGAGCAGAAATTGTCGCTGCTTTCGGTGAAACTGGACTGGATGCCTTTGTTGGTGGTGTCGGAACTGGTGGGACTATCTCTGGTGTCTCTCATGCTCTAAAAAAAGCGAACCCAAACATCCAAGTCTATGCGGTCGAAGCAGACGAATCTGCTATCCTTTCTGGAGAAAAACCAGGCCCCCACAAAATCCAAGGAATTTCAGCTGGATTCATTCCAGAGACTTTGGATACAGCAGCCTACAACGGTATTGTCCGCGTAACTTCTGATCAAGCACTGGAATTCGGACGCTATATTGGCAGTCAGGAAGGCTTCTTAGTGGGAATTTCATCTGCTGCAGCTATTTTTGCAGCCATTGAAGTCGCGAAAAAACTAGGAGCTGGTAAGAAAGTCCTTGCTCTGACACCTGATAACGGAGAACGCTACTTGTCCACTGCTCTCTATGAATTTGACGCCTAATCGTGAAAATAGTGTACCAAAAGAGTCTGGGACAATAGTCCCTTTGCTACAAAAAAAGCAACGGATTTGCCGTTGCTTTTTGCATGGTTGCGATAGTCTTGCTAAAATAGAATTGCTCAAAAAACCATTTAGAAAGGCTATTCCATGCACATTCACTATAACACAAATCAAACGACTTTACCACTAGAACTTGCTTGCATTTTACCACAAGACCATATTGTCTTTACCATTGAAAAAGTGGTGAATACCTTGGAGGAACGTCACTTCCACGCTTTCTATCATAACTTTGGTCGCCCGTCTTATCACCCTAAAATGCTTTTAGCTACTCTACTATTTGCCTACTCACAAGGAATTTTCTCTGGACGAAAAATCGAAAAAATGATGATTGAAAATATCGCCATGCAATACCTAACAGGACAGTTGGTTGTCAGCTACCGCACCATCAATCGCTTTCGAGTCGCTGCGGGGATGGAAGAGCTCATTCGTGAGCTTTTCATTGACCTCAATCTTCGTTTGAAAATGGAAGAGTTAGTGACTTTAGATTGTCTGTTTATTGATGGCACTAAGATTGAAGCCAACGCCAACAAGTATAGTTTCGTATGGAAAAAGGCCACAGACAAATTTT
>NZ_CABPTS010000039.1:0-6185 GCF_902460385.1 Streptococcus sp. Marseille-P7376 | reverse complement strand
AAGCTGACTCCAGAGAAGATTACAGTAAGCGGTCAAAAGACTTGGAACGACGCCAATAACCGAGATGGCAAACGTCCAGACTCCATTACTGTGAAGCTCTTAGCCAATGGCAAAGCGACTGGTAAAATAGCCACAGCGAGCGAAGCAACTGGTTGGAAGTATGAGTTTACAGAACTGGATCGCTATCAAGGTGGCAAAGAAATCACTTATACAGTCGCAGAAGTCGCTGTTCCAGAAGGTTATCAATCAATCCCAAATGGGATGAATGTAACTAACAATTACGAACCGAAAGTGACTCGTGTTGAAGGAACGAAAACATGGAATGATAATAACAACCAAGATGGTATTCGTCCAAGCTCTATCCAAGTGAAACTGCTTGCGGATGGTCAGGATACCGGACTTATCGCTACAGCGAGTGAATCAACCGGCTGGAAGTATCATTTTGAAGGACTAGCTAAAAACCAGAACGGTAAAGAAATTAAATATACAGTCCAAGAAGTGAATGTTCCGGAAGGTTATACTCCAGAAGTGAATGGTTACAATATTACCAATGTTCACACTCCGGAAGTACCTCCAACAACTCCTCCATCAAAACCGGAAGAGCCGCAGACACCAGGGAAACCGAAGAAGAAAAACATCTTACCTTCTACTGGTACCGTTGAGAACTTCTTCCTCTTCCTGATGGGACTCGGTACACTAGGCGGAGCCCTTTACCTAGGTAAGAAGAAAGCGTAGACCTGATAAGAGTTCACTCAAGCAAGCACTCGAAATCAGAACTTAAGCAGCTCTAAAAAAATCGAACCACATCAAGGGATTTCTTTCCGCTAGATGTGGTTCGATTTTTAAATTTTAGAGAGTTCTCTCAATAGATTTTTGTTATAAAATGTTTTTCGGATTTGGTTGACTTTTATATTTTAGAGTAAGACAAGATGAAAATCTGTCTTATCTACAAAAGCAGGTTAGTATTGTCAATCATATCAATGACTTGGCGAGGTGAGATTGGCCTGCAAATATGGCTATAATGAATCTCTAAGCTAGCCGAACGATTGTCATACAACTTTCTTTCTAATCAGCAATTCGAAATGTTGCTAGAAGGCAGATTAATAGCTCTCTAGCTCTGTATAACCACTTGTATGATAATCGAGAAGTACTAATTGAACTTCTCTGAGATAACTAATCCGTAAGACTTAGCATATTTTTCCTATAAGAAAATTTTAAGAATTTTATATTATTTTATTCTACAGGAAAGAAAATGAAGGTTTAACTTTCCATTCTAGTTCAACTGATGTATATCATCGGCTGCTATATACTTCTCTAAAAATAAGTGTTTTAGAGATAGATTGAGGAGTAAAATGAAATTCAAGAAAACATTACTGGCAGCAGGAGCTTTAGTAGCTGCCCTCTTTACCATTTCAACAGCAACGGCTGACACAAACGTACAAAAGGTGATTGACGAAACCTATGTGCAACCTGAGTACGTTTTAGGCTATTCCCTAGATGAGAGCCAGAAAGCACAAACGTTACAGCTGCTGGGATACAATGCATCCAGTGATTCTAAGCCACTGAAAACAATGACCACTGATATCTATTCAAGAATTATGAATGTAGCAAATGATTCTAGCTTACAGCTGTATTCTTCTGTTAAAATCCAGAAATTAGGCAATAAGAAACCATTGCAAGTCAAGATTGTTACGCCGCAAAATATCACCAAGGTTACAGAAGATATGTATCGTAATGCAGCCGTTACACTAGGCGTGCAGCATGCAGAAATTACAGTAGCAGCACCTATCCCTGTAACTGGGGAAAGCGCTCTAGCCGGTATTTATTACTCGCTGGAAGAAAATGGAGCAACCGTTCCTCAGGAAAATAAAGACTTGGCTCAGGAAGAATTAGCTGCACTTTCAAATATTAATGCCGAAAACCAAGGTAAGGACGGTTATGATGCAGATAAGCTAAATGTGGCTCTGGCGGATATTAAAGCAGCCGTTGCCAATGCTAAAAAGAATAACAGCAATCTGACAGAAGATGATGTCCGAAAAATCGTTGAAGAAACGCTGAAAAACTACGGACTCAGTAGCTCAATTACAGCTGACCAAATCAACCTGATTGTCAACTTTGCGGTCAATCTTTCAAGCAGCGGAGTCATCACAAATGCTGATTTCACAAAGACACTCAACGATCTGAAAAACAGTATTGTCTCAAAGGCCGGTGATACCTTCAATAATATCAACCTCAACTTTGACGCGAACGGACTTCTGGAAGATAGCGGTAATTTCTTCAGCAATATCTGGAATGCAATCGTCAATTTCTTTAAGGGATTACTTGGTCAATAAAATTGAACAGGATTATAACTCCGCAAGATAAGAATTGTGGAGTTTTTTGCTGCATGAATCATAAAACTTGTATAAGTTCTTGGTAGTTATTAATTATGGAAGAAGTAGTCTATTCAAATTTTAGAAATAATCTTTAATGTGAAAAAAATAAATAAGCTCTATAACCTCTATAACAGTTTTACCAGTTATAAGATTAATAGAGCTTATTTTAATTTAAATTTTAAGGAAAATAATTATTTTAAAAATTATTTCTCATCTTTTTTTACAACATTTTTAACGCCTTCGATTGCGCCTTCTACAGCCTCTTTAGCATCTACAGCAACTTCTTTAACTTTTGAAGCTACTTTTTCTGCAGTTCCTTCTTTTTCCAGCTTTTCATCACCAGTTAATTTTCCTACACCTTCTTTAACTGAACCTTTAGCTTGGTCAAATTTTTCTTCTATTGACATAATAGTACCTCCTGTTTTTATAAAAATTATTCTTCGTTATAACCAAATATTTCTTTTAGTTCTTCTGTAGCAATTTTTACTACTTCTCTAGCTTCATTAGCAATTTCTTTAATCTCTTCTGCAGACATACTAGAATCTCCGCTTAGTATTATATAAATCCCTCCTTCTACATAAAATAGTAGTTTAAAAATTAGTTGCTCTTAAACAGAAAGTATTTTTGTTATTGACATATTGAATCAACTTATCAATTAATTTCAAACCCTACTATTTTCTAAAAAGGCTGTTTATTCTTTTTTACCAAAGAAGAATGAAACAACAGCGACAACAATAACTGCACCTAGAATAGAAGGAACTAATGCCATTCCAGCTAGACTAGGTCCCCAAGAACCAAATAGTGTTTGTCCTACAGATGAACCTACTAACCCTGCAATGATGTTAGCAATGATTCCCATTGCTCCACCTTTTCTAGTAATTCCTCCTGCAATAAAACCTATAAACCCTCCGACAATAATTGACCAAATCATATTTTTACTCCTTTCTAGATTGTTTATTTAGACATTTACTTTTTTAGTATGTATAAATTAAAGATAATAAGTAAATATCTATCTAGTTATTATTATATATCAATAAATAATCAAAGCCAAAGAAAGCGCTTGCAATCATATTTTAAAAATATTTTATTATTTATATCACAATAAATTTCAAAAAATTATAGCCAAGTTATTGAGAAGTTCTTTATAAATAAAATAATTAATTGTATTAAATTTATATATTATTTACTAAAAAACCACCTAAAAATTTTGGTGGTTTTTTAGGTGGGGGAACCTAATTACAAAATAGGCTTTCATAGCTTTTGTAATAGTCTTAAATACTGTTAAATTAGGTTTGTAACCTATTCCCACTCGATAATTATAAAGACATTCCGTGTGGTTGATTTACTAATAAGTAATACAGAGTCTAGCAGGGAATTTGGCAGGGAATTTTAAAAGAGGACAAGTGCTTCATGAATCAAAAATTAATAGCGATAGATTATCTATCTAAGCTTGTTGAAGAGAACATTGAATTTGACAATATCAGTTACGAGAGCAATGTTTTTGACTATATGGAATTAGATGAGGAACTACTTCCTAGTGAGTATCAAAAAGTCTTTGAAGGAAACATAGTCAAAGTAGATATCTACATGTATAATACAGTATATATTTACTTCATAAGTTTACTAGATTCTCCTCAAATAGGAAGTTTACTGGGAGTGGCAAAGGAACGCCAGTTGTTAGAATATAAATTTCTTAAAGAAAGGTAAGTAAGATGTTTGGTTTAATCTTAGTTTTAGAAGTAATAGCTTTAGTAGCCAAATCTGTTTCGAATGAGTTAAAGAGAAAAAAGTAATCTGTCTAAAATAGGTGTATCTATAATTGACTATGACAAGTAGGATGAGTTATTTATCTGCGTTGTAAAAAATACATGACAAAAAAGGGGCAAACGATGAAAATAGGATACATTAGAGCATCAACTAAAGATCAAAACCTAGCTAGGCAGATTGAAATGATGAAGCAAGAGTGTGCTGATAAGGTATTCAGTGAAAAAGTAAGCGGTAAAGATATGAACCGTAAAGAACTGAAAGCTCTATTAAAGTTTGCAAGGGAAGGAGATGAAATTATAATATCTTCTCTCGATAGATTAGGTAGAGACTATCAAGATATAAAAGAGATTGTAAGGCAATTACAGCAAAGGCGTATCAAGTTAACTATAATTGATGCGCCTTTTTTAAATTTTAATACAGGAAACAATACACTAGACACTGCTATGTTTGATATGTTTCTCTCATTGTTAGGTTATATAGCGCAAAATGAACGTGAAAAAATCTTAGAAAGACAACGCCAAGGTATTGAGTTAGCTAAACAGCGTGGTGTTTATAAAGGGCGCCCTATACAGTATCATGAACACGCTAAAAATGCTAAAGATCGATTAATTTATCAAAATGTTAAACAAATGCTTGAAAAACATTTTCCAGTTGCACAAATTGCCAAGGAAAATGGGATCTCTAGACAGACGGTATATATTATTCGAAAAAGGCTTAAATGACGGAATGCTTCCGAATTGTGAAGTCCAGACTAGTTCCTTGGTTTTGTCTAGGTCATTTGACAGTTGATTTGTCCTGAAAAGGATAGTTAAATTTATTGTAGAGGAGAATATTAATAATGGCGTTAGAACAAACACAACCTAGTGATTGGAATAAGATTTATATGGAGTTAGCTACATTGATTGGAAAAGAAAATGCTATGCTTTTGTACTCCCATTATAGAGGAGGATATATTAATTTCCCCATGAGATTATTATCAAAGGAGGGATTACAGAGAATAGTGTGTGCAGAATTTAACGGAAATAATTCAGGAGAAATTGCAAAAAAATATGGCTATTCAGTTAGACATATTAATAGAGTGGCGCAAGAAAAAAATCACATTAAATAAGTTAAGGAGATTAATAAATGTATTGTAGAACATGCGGAAAAGAAGTAAATCAAAATGCTGAATTTTGTTTAAACTGTGGAGTAAATCCACAGAGCGGAAATGCTCACTGTCATAACTGTGGAGTAAATACAAATCCAGAACAAGTTGTTTGTTTAGCATGCGGAGTCAATCTTGAACAAAGGAATGCATCAAATGGTTACAACAGTGCAGAAAGCTCTAAAGCTTTCTGCAAAAGTTGTGGAAGTAAAGTTAATGAGCAAGCTGAGATATGTATGACTTGTGGTATTAATCCATTAAATGGTCATAATTATTGTCAAAATTGTGGAGCTCCAACCAAAGCTGAACAAGAAATTTGTACTTCATGTGGTGTAAGAGTTAGCGGTATGAGAATTAATAGTAGAGCAAGAGGTAGAGAATCATTTGGCTCTACTATGGGAAGTTTCTCATATGAATCATACTCCGAATACTATCAAAATGAATTTTCTGCTATAGAAAGGAGTAATGAAGAATATCAAGGAAAGTTTAATTGGTTGGCATTTTTGTTCACACCAATTTGGTTACTTACAAAAGGTATGTGGCAACTAGTGTTAATAGTTTCTGTCATTTATTTCTTTCCCCTTGTTGGAGTCTTGGTTGCTCTAGTTTTTTGTTTCTTAATTGGACGTAAGGCGAACTATCTATACTATAGAAAAGAGAAATATGGAGAGCAATTACCGAAAGATTGGAGTATATTCTTCGATTTTATTAATCAGAAATAGTAGAACACAATTCTAACAATCATAACCACCCGTCTAACGGGTGGTTTGTTCCAGGGCTATAAGCCCACATCACCAGCCAGCGCCTAAAGACGCTGGCTTTCACTTTGTTCAAGCCTCATTGCTCTTGACTCGTCACAAACCTCTCAAAGAGGTGTTTGCATTACTTACCACTATCCC
>NZ_CABPTS010000038.1:0-6975 GCF_902460385.1 Streptococcus sp. Marseille-P7376 | reverse complement strand
TAGTTACGACGTCTAGCGCCAAAGGACTCATCGACTTAACAAGACACCTCTACTTTAACATAACGAAAAAAGTAGTGAGTACTTTCTCCCGTCGGAGATTTTCTCACTACTAATCTTAGTATGTTTTATTAGGCTCTTTGTCAACTGTAGTGGGTTAACGAAAAGTCATACCCTGGAGAGGACTAAATCAGTTCTCTCCTTTTTGATATTCAAAGCGATGAGAATGCGTTTTTTGAAGTTGTAAAAGTTCCTAAAACCAAAAGCATTGCGCTTGATGACCTTGATAAGGTTGTTAGTAGCCTACGGTTTTACGTTAGAATAGGGTAATTCCATAGCGTTGATAATTTTATCTTTGTCCTTAAGAAAGGTTTTAAAAACAGTCTGAAAGATAGTGTCAAGAAAAGCAAACTTGTCATAGAGGCTATGGTACAAATGTTGGAGCCCTTGCCGAAAGAAACCGTCACTCCCGATAGAGGAAAAGAATTCACGAATCATCAAGACTTGACGGACAAATTAAAGGTAGAAGTCTATTTCCCAGATCCTCATGCGCCTTGGCAACGAGGAACTAATGAGAATACCAATGGATTACTACGAGAATATTTTCCCAAAGGGAGCGACTTAACATTCATTGACGAGCACACCATTCAGCTGTGGGAGGATAAACTAAATAATAGACCACGAAAGTGTCTCAACTGGAAAACGCCTTATGAAGTATTTTATGGCAAAATTGTGCACTTAATTTGACAATTCAAGATATAAAAATTTTTGAATAAGATACTATGTTTATCTTTTATTCCGAGCAATTCTGTGGGGGTACCATAAGTAACACCTTAATGGATTGTGTGGTGCTTTCATTATAGTTTTTATGAGGCTTTTTGTCTGCGTTTAAAAAGCTTCATAATATATGAGGAGATATAGTCGCTACAGATATTATAGAGCCAAAATGAACCAGAAAAGATAGATTTTTTACACTTTTTTTGATATAATATTCAATGTTTAAACTAATATAGATAAAGTAGTCTGTATTATATAGATATACTATATTTATAGGAATTTAATTATTATCTTGAAAATAAATTTTTATTTTTAAGATTGGAATATCATGTAATATAAATTGGAGTGGAGATGAATTGATGGATAATAGGAAGGCGTTACAAAAATTAACAGCTTTTTTCTTGGTCTTTATAATGCTATTAGGGGTAATTGTTCCGAATGCTGTTGCTCTTGCAGAAGGATTATCGGATAAAGATACAATTACAGATGTTAAAAAAACTGATACGGAAACTGAAGAAGAGATAAATTCTGAAGCGCAAGAAGATAAAAAGGACAATAAAGCTGAAGAAGAGATAAATTCTGAAGCGCAAGAAGATAAAAAGGACAATAAAACTGAAGAAGAGATAAATTCTGAAGAACCAGAAGATAAAAAGGACAATAAAGCCGAAGTAAAAGCCGATAAGTCAGAAGTTAAAGAAGAAACAATAAATTCCGGAGCTTCAATGGAAAATGGGAAGCTTGTGGTTTATGATGACAATCACAAGATTAAGGATACTTCAAATGGAGATGGAACATCAGTAAATCCATATAATTTGGCAACTATGACAGATACATTGTTTACCATAAATTACACGCCTTTTTTCCGTGTGAAGGATGATGGTAGCAATGAGTTTGGCGATCAAAGAATTGTTGTAGATTTACCAACTTATGGATTCAAACTTTCTAATCCGGGACTTGAAGGAGTTCAGTTTGAAAAAATTACATTGCTTGATGCAAAGGGAAATGTAATACCATTAGATTCAGTAGCACAAACTAATTATGATAAAGTTACAAGAATTATATATGATATTAATGATAATTTTCTTGGCTCTTTAGGTGGAGGATCAAGTTTAGTATTTAATATCGCCTTTAACAGACGTAGTTTGACAGATGATGAATGTAAAAAGTGGATTAATGAAGGAAAACTTGAAACAAAACTTAATGTTGCTGCCTGTGAGGGAGAAAATAATACGCCGATTAATAGTACTGGAAATCCATCAGAATACAAATGGAGAATGTCACCAACTAATTATGATGATCCTAAAACAACGGTAACAGGAGATCGACATCTAAATGCGAGTAGCATGGCTAAGATTGCAAATTCTGGATTCATAAGATTTTATGATACAGATCCTGCAAGTGGTCCATTTACAGGAAATAAAGATTACTATTATTATAAGCAAGGAACAATTCATGACGCGGATACTCCTCTAATGAGTTTAAAACATATCAAGGTTTATGTTCCGAAAAATGGAAGTGTTGAAGGAAATTTCATTTTACAAAAATTACAAATCAGAAATGGCTTATATGATTTAGATCTTGCTTATTATGCGACAGTCAGTGAAATGAAAAATGATGGTGATGGAAAGGGAAATTACTATCTCATAACACCAAGAAAACCCTTATATAATAATGGAAGTGACCACAAATGGAACGATGCATTTACAAAGGGATTTTCACCTATTTGGCAAGTTCCTGATGGAATCGACAATATTGGTTCAGATACTTTATACGAAGCTACAACACCTGAATTTGTCTTTGAAACTCCAAATGGTACAGACGGCAAAAAGGAAGTTGTTATCAGCGCTGATGGACAAGGCGTAAAGATTAAAACTATGAAAGCTAATACTGTCGATGGATATGAAATTCATAGTTTTGCTGGACCTGGATATCAACTTTATAAAAATGCTGGAGGATATTATACTGCAAATGCAGTTTCTGCAGATGCAAAGTATTCAGATGTTGGTTATACACGTATAAGTAATGAATATTATATTTTAAAAGATGCTAACGGAGAATGGAATGAGTATCTTCCAAAGAATAAGACTGGTGCGACAGTTGAAAAATATGAATTTCCTGAAGAAATTCAACCTACTGCATGGAAAGGAACTGCTCAAACATGGAATACAGATTCTTATAAAGTAACAAAAGTAGTCTATACTACAGCAGATGGTAATAAGCATACAGCAGATGTAAATTCACCTGTTCATTTAGCAAATAAAGTCCATAATTTTCCTGAAGTTAAATTTGACACTTCTGGTGGAAGAGTAACTAAAGTTGAAGTTCATTGGGAGCACTTAAACAATGATACTTTTAATGCAAGTACACATTTTGCTGGTAACTATAAGGAAAATGTTAGAAGACAGTCATTTGCTCAAAGTAAGTTTGATATTTATGTTACACCTACAGCTACAGGACATTTGCAGGTAAAATATTCTGCAAAATCAACTGATCCAAGTGCGGATGCAAATGATAATTTTGATTATGAGGCTAATAAGGCTGTAAAAAGTCCTGTTAATAATGTGAGTGGAAAAGCAAGGGATGATTTCTTCTGGACAACTGTAACTCAAAAGAAATGTACGCCTTTGAAAGCTGAGAGTACTGGTGCTAGATTAAAAGAAAATGTATTATATCCTAATCAAGCAGAAAATGGGACTTTTTATGATACTTGGAAGTTGTTCTTTGATTATGGAACTAAGAAAGAATTTTCTCCAGTAACGAAAAATCCTAGAATTGATATGACAGTAGGAACTTTGAATGTCAAAGGACTTGATACTAAGGCTGATAAAACCGGACTTATGACAGGTAAATTTACAGCAAACAAATCCTTAAGTGGTTGGAAAATCATTTATAAAACTGCTGATAATATGTCGGGAGTAGAAGGTGCAGAAAAGGTATATAATATTGGTGATATCGAAGATGGAACAAAAATAGATCTTGGTATTAACAGAGATTTAGAACATTTATCAAGTATTGTTTTAACTTATGATGGAGAATATAATATTGAACCATTTGTTGATAAAGAAACAGGAGAAGCTGTATTATTTTCCAATATTGAATATGAACTTAGAAATACTGATTTTAAAGGAAATCCATTAACTATAGAAAAGGAAAAAGGTGCATGGTATGGTCCAAATTACTTTGTTCAAAATTTAGAAGGTAAATACTATAATGAAAGTTGTAGAGATTCAAATCATATTCATGATGCAGGAAAAGGGCAAGACTTTGGTGGTAGAACATGGAATAGTATAAAACTACCGCAACGTTATGGTATTCTTACTAGAACTTATATCGTTACAAATAAGACTGCCGATAATGTGATTGAGCCTTCAGGTAATGATACAAATAATTCTATTTCTCAATCAGGAACAAGTACTCAAAAGGTTAAATTTAATACAAAAGCTTACGCTTATGCCATGAACTCAGACATGCCTGAAGCGGGTAAGCTGCCTTATGGAATTCCTGAATCCGCTTATGTAGAAATAACAGATAAACAATTTGCTGCAGATGTAGATAAGTGTAAATTTTTAGGATTTGATAACGCATCTGGCAATGTTATTATTAAACAAGTTACAGATGCTGATGGTAGAGTATGGATTAAAATGTCTATTACAGAAGCGGGCATACAAGCTTTAAATAGACAATTTAGAGAAATTACTAAGAATAAAGCTTTTTCTTACTATTATTACTACAATGATAGTGTACTTAAATTTATGGAAGATCCAGTTGTCATTGCACTGAAGAGTTTTAGATACACAAGTGTTACATCTCCGGGAGAAAATGAACATTATCCTTATGGAATGGTTTATTATGATATGAGCCCACTTGAAACGAAGCTGGATGGAAGTAAAAATGAATATTATAGCCATGCAAAGATTGAAGGAGATTTATTCCAATTATCAGAAAATGCAGCAAATGCTCTTGATGCTACCAAAGAAAAGAAATTATTTGGAATAGATTTAAGCAAGGTACAAGTAGTTGTAGCTAAGAATACTGCCGTAGGTTCAAATTTATTCCCTGGAAAATATGATAATATCGTATATGGAACAGCTGGAAGTAAATTCCCAACACAAACTTTCTATCCGGATGAAGCAGGTAATTTACGTGGAGATTTCTTCGTTCAAGCCCCTGATGCAGATGGATTTAAGGACTATAAGGCGATTATTGAGATTCCTAAAAAGGATAAATCAGTATCATATACTCAGAAAAACGAAACTGTTCAAACACCAAAAACTCAAGTTAATATGTATTTGACCGGTGAAGTTGCAGTTATGGGAGATAGTCGTCCAGGAAAACAAGAGTTTAGTTATAGTATAGATGGTGGAAATACATTTATTTCTGCAGCGGATGTAACAGATTGGGAACAAGTAACTCATGTTAAACTTGATTTAGGAGAGCTTCCTAAAGGTAGTCAGGTAAATATTAAATTGCCACTTAAAGCTCATGAAAAAACTACTGTTGACGAACTTGAAGCATATATAGGTGGAAGTTTTGAAATAACTGATTATACAGGAGTTAAAACGAGTGGATACATAAATCCTGCAAAATATATTTATGGAAATTATGCAGTTATGTCCTCAGATGTATGGTGGGATAAAAACGAAAATGGAAAACTTGATGAGGGAGAAACAAAAGCAAAAGGTGTTAAACTTGAACTATATTCTCCTGATCATGATGTGACTATTAATAACAAGTTAATTCCTGCTAATACTTTGATTCATAGTTCAACTACAGATGAAAATGGAAGATATGAATTAAAGAGCTTTATGCTTGAGGCTGGTCAATGGATAAAGGTTACAATGCCAGATGGTGAAACTAAACTAACATTGAAAGCCAATCACTCTGAGATGGAAGAAACAAAAAATTCTGACTTTGATAGAGCAAGCTATAAAACAGCTGAATTACCTGAATTAGTAAAAGAAAAACCTCTTGAAATTATAGGTTGCGGACTTATAAGAGTACCTAAGATAAAAACAGAGCCTGTTAAGATACATGTTGGAGAAGAGTCAGAAGAAGGAGCGGCAAAAGCTGTTGCAACAAGTGACCATCCTACTGTATCTCCTGAATTAAAATATACTGAGTTGCAAAATGATGTGGCAGATGTTGATGGTAGTGGCAAAATAAGAGGAAAGTCTACGGGAAAAATTAAAGCTGAAGTTACAACAACAAACACATTGGCAAGTAGCGATCAGGCAATACCTGAAGATACCGTAAAAGCGGAGTACGATATTGTTGTTTATGGAAAGGTAAATTATCATAAAAATCACGCTGATGTAAATGGAGAAGCACCAAAGGATAATAACGAATACTATCCATCCATTACAGAAAATGGAAATGATGCCGATACTGACAAGGTAACCGTTTTAGATGCAGGTACGATGAAAAGATCTGGATATATCTTCAAGGGATGGAATACACAAGCTGACGGTAAAGGCACTATGTATTCAAAGGGAGATACATTTAAGACAGGAACAGTTGATAAAGATGTAGAGTTATATGCAATTTGGTCTTTAATATGGACCCCGATGATCCCACCAACCAGAGCTGTCAAAGTAACAAAAGACTGGAAAGGATCAGACGGCAACAAGACAGCAGCACCTGTGGACAGCGTCAAAGTAGAATTATACAAAGACGGAGCCGCAACCGGTACTGTAAAAGAGCTGACCCAAGCCAACAACTGGACAGTCACCTTTGAGCAATTGCCAGTCTCTGCGACACTCGGCGGCGCAAACCATGAGTATAGCATCAAGGAAGTTGGAGAAAGTTCAAACACGATTCAACTTGCAGGAAAATGGTATGGAGTCAGTTACGAAGGAAGCATGCAAGATGGCTTCACACTCACCAACCAAGAAAAGACTCCATGGACCCCGATGATCCCACCAACCAGAGCTGTCAAAGTAACAAAAGACTGGAAGGGAACAGACGGCAACAAGACAGCAGCACCTGTGGACAGCGTCACAGTAGAATTATACAAAGACGGAGCCGCAACCGGTACTGTAAAAGAGTTGACCCAAGCCAACAATTGGACAGTTACATTTGAGCAATTGCCAGTCTCAGCGATACTCGGTGGCGCAAACCATGAGTATAGCATCAAAGAAGTTGGAGAAAGTTCAAATACCATTCAACTTGCAGGAAAATGGTATGGAGTCAGTTACGAAGGAA
>NZ_CABPTS010000037.1:0-7808 GCF_902460385.1 Streptococcus sp. Marseille-P7376 | reverse complement strand
TTTCGATTTTTCGTCCAGAGAAAATCCCTTGTGAGTAGGCAAATAGTAGAGCGGCTAAAAGCATTTTAGGGTGATAAGACGGCCGACCAAAGTTATGATAGAAAGCGTGGAAGTGACGTTCCTCCAATGTATTCACCACTTTTTCAATGGTAAAGACGATGTGGCCTTGTGGTAAAATGCAAGCAAGTTCTAGTGGTAAAGTCGTTTGATTTGTGTTATAGTGAATGTGCATGGGATAGCCTCTCTAAATGGTTTATTGGGCAATTCTATTTTAGCAAGACTATCGCAACCATGCAAAAAGCAACGGCAAATCCGTTGCTTTTTTTGTAGCAAAGGGACTATTGTCCCAGACTCATTATAGAGCTTTTTAAACTAGGAAACCAAGCTTTTTATGATAGGTTTAAAGTTATTACTTTCACTGATTCGGAAATCACTCAGTTCTTGGTCACAAAGTGTTGGATTCCGCGGTCTGTTTCAGTGAAGAAGTATGGCAAAAAATCAGGGAAAATCCGATGTTTTTTCAGGTCTTGAATAGGAATCCACTGAATCTTTTCTAACTTATCTGGGCTGGGAAATTGTTGACCTTTGGGTTTCATGAAATAACATAGACAAATCTCATGACAGTCCAAATCTTTCAAAATTCCTGTGGAGTTAGAAAAGAAATTTTCGTGGATGTAAGCTAAGCGATCAATTCGTAAAGTTGGCCAGTCTCTTCCAAAACCTCTCTGAGGCAGGCTGCTTCAGTCGTTTCTCCAAATTGAACTGCTCCGCCAACGGAGTAAAGATAGTCTTCGCTGGGTAGTCTCATGAGGCAAAGTGCTTCTTCTTCGATAATCAGAGCGGCAGCTCGATAGCGAAAACGCTGATTTTCAACAGTATAAGAGATATCTTTTGTCAATTCTATAGCCTCCGTCATCTGTCCAGTATAAGTGTTTTTATTACTTTTGTCAACCCTAAATCTGTCCCCGGACAGTCTTTCTGTTTTAGGCTTGCTGAGGGCTTTTTTTCCTGCTAAAATAAACACATGATACGATATAAAGCTATTATTTCCTACGATGGTTATGGTTTTGCTGGCTTTCAGCGACAGCCTCATGCCAGAAGTGTTCAGGAAGAGATTGAAAAGACCTTGACCCGTATTAATAAAGGGCGGCCTATAGTGATTCATGGATCTGGGCGGACTGATAGTGGAGTTCATGCTCTGGGTCAGGTGCTGCATTTTGATTTACCAGAAGAGCGGGATGAAGAGAAATTGCGTTTTGCCTTGGATACGCAGACGCCGGAAGATATTGATTTTATCAGTGTGGAGCAGGTGTCGGACGACTTTCACTCTCGCTACAATAAGCATAGCAAGACCTATGAGTTTCTGGTGGACATCGGCCGGCCTAAAAATCCCATGATGCGCCATTATGCCACGCATTATCCTTATCCTTTGGACCTGAGTCTGATAGAAGAAGCGATTGCTCAGTTAGAGGGGACACATGATTTTACAGGGTTTACGGCTTCGGGAACCAGTGTAGAAGACAAGGTTCGAACTATCACTGAGGCCAAGGTCCGCTATGATGCAGAGCGAAATTTTCTGGTCTTTACCTTTTCAGGTAATGGCTTCCTCTATAAGCAGATTCGCAATATGGTCGGCACCCTGCTCAAGATTGGCAATAAGCGTATGCCGGTAGAGCAGATTCAGCGGATTTTAGCTGAAAAGGATCGTCATCTGGCGGGGCCAACAGCTGGTCCAAATGGTCTTTATCTAAAGGAGATTCGTTATGAAGAATAAACTGATTCTAGCTCTTTCGGGCAATGACATTTTCAGCGGTGGCGGACTACATGCCGATTTGGCTACCTATACAGTCAATGGCCTGCATGGGTTCGTAGCTGTGACTTGCCTGACGGCTATGACTGATAAGGGATTTGAGGTCATTCCAGTTGAGGAGGCTATTTTTGCTCAGCAGTTAGCCAGTCTCAAGGATGTTCCTTTTTCTGCTATTAAGATAGGACTTTTACCCAATCTGGAAATAGCAGAGCAGGCTCTGACTTTTGTCAAGGAGCATGCGGATATACCGGTAGTGCTGGATCCTGTCCTGGTCTGCAAGGAAAATCATGATTTGGAAGTCAGTGCTCTAAGAGAAGAAATCATCAAGTTTTTCCCTTATGTCAGCATCATCACGCCTAATCTGGCAGAGGCTCAGCTATTGACCCAAAAAGCAATCAAAACTCTGGCAGATATGCAGGCAGCGGCGAAGGAACTCTATGATTTAGGGGCCAAGCATGTGGTGATTAAGGGCGGCAATCGCTTGAGCAAGGAGCGAGCGGTGGATGTTTACTATGATGGTCAAGATTTTGAAATCATGGAATCGCCAGTGCTAGATAGCAACAATACCGGAGCAGGCTGCACTTTTGCTTCCAGCATTGCCAGTCAGCTGCTTCTAGGCGAGTCTCCGCTTGCAGCTGTTCAATTTTCCAAAGACTTTGTCTATCGTGCCATTCAAAATGCAGATCAATATGGAGTAGTACAATATGAAAAATAATCAGACACACAAAATTATTTTGTTATCAATTATCACAGCTTTATCAGTTGTTTTGGGATATTTTTTGAAAATCCCAACACCAACAGGTTTTCTTACCCTCTTGGATGCCGGAATTTTCTTTACAGCCTTTTACTTTGGTAAGCGTGAAGGGGCTGTAGTTGGAGGTTTATCGGGTTTTCTGATTGATTTGATTGCGGGCTATCCTCAATGGATGTTTTTCAGTCTCGTGATTCATGGTTTGCAAGGTTATTTTGCTGGTTTTAAGGATAAGGGCCGGTATGTGGGGCTGATCTTAGCAACCGTAACGATGGTTTGCGGTTATGCTTTGGCTTCTACTTTAATCTTTGGTAGTGGAGCTGCTCTGCCTGAGATGATTCCAAATTTCTTTCAAAATATTTTGGGAATGGTCGTTGGTTTCGTCTTGGTGAAATTGCTTCCCAAAACAGTGGAAAACGGACGTTCTGGCAATTAAGACCGGTATGAAAGAAAGGATTCAAGCATGCAAGATTTACAGGAAATCAAACAGCAAACTAAGACAATTCTAGCAGATGTTATAGAAAAGTCTGCTCTTTCGTCAGGCAGTATCTTTGTCTTGGGTCTGTCGTCCAGCGAGGTTCTTGGTGGTCATATTGGCAAGAATTCCAGTCTTGAAATTGGGGAAGTCATTGTCAAGACGCTCTTGGATGGTCTGTCAGAGCAGGGGATTTACCTAGCTGTTCAAGGTTGCGAGCATCTTAATCGTGCTCTGGTCGTGGAACGTGAATTGGCAGAAAAGAAGGACTTGGAAATTGTTAATGTCTTGCCAAGCTTACACGCAGGCGGGAGTGGGCAACTTGCAGCTTTCAAGTACATGAAAGATCCTGTTGAGGTGGAATTTATCACTGCTCATGCGGGCTTAGACATTGGAGATACAGCTATTGGTATGCATATCAAGCATGTGCAAATACCGATTCGTCCTGTTTTGAAAGAAATAGGTTCAGCCCATGTCACAGCTTTGGCCAGCCGTCCCAAATTAATCGGCGGTGCACGAGCAAATTACCTAGAAGATAGGATTCGAAAAGCCTAATATTTAAGAGGGACTTTCTGGAAAAAAGTCAGGAAAAGTAGAAGAATAGCCTAATTTCATCTTTGTTTTTACTTACTGTCATTGATTTGTGAAAAAACTATTCGAAATCAGTAAAAAATAGAAATTAAGTTTTGAAAAAACTTGCAATTATGATATAATAGCTTGTATTCAATAAATTTTAAGGAGAAATGACAGAATGTCTGTATCATTTGAAAACAAAGAAACAAATCGCGGAGTTTTGACTTTTACCATCAGCCAAGAACAAATCAAACCTGCTTTGGACCGCGTATTTAACTCAGTAAAAAAAGATATTGCTGTACCAGGTTTCCGTAAAGGACATCTTCCACGTGCTATCTTCAACCAACGCTTTGGTGAAGAAGCACTTTACCAAGACGCTTTGAACGCGCTTCTTCCAGAAGCATACGAAGCTGCTGTAAAAGAAGCAGGTATCGAAGTAGTTGCTCAGCCTCAATTTGACGTGGCATCTATGGAAAAAGGCCAAGACTGGGTAATCACTGCTGATGTTGTGACAAAACCTGAGGTAAAATTGGGTGCTTACAAAGACCTTGAAGTATCTGTAGAAGTTTCTAAGGAAGTTACTGATGCTGAAGTGGATGAGCGCATTGAACGTGAACGCAACAACTTGGCTGAATTGGTTCTGAAAGAAGATGCAGCTGCAGAAGGCGACACAGTCGTAATTGATTTTGTTGGTTCTGTAGACGGTGTCGAATTTGATGGCGGAAAAGGCGACAATTTCTCCCTTGGCTTAGGCAGTGGACAATTCATCCCAGGATTTGAAGATCAATTGGTCGGACATTCAGCTGGTGAGACAGTTGATGTTGTTGTCACTTTCCCAGAAGACTACCAAGCAACTGACCTTGCAGGTAAAGAAGCTAAATTTGTTACAACAATTCACGAAGTAAAAGAAAAAGAAGTTCCAGCACTTGATGATGAACTTGCAAAAGACATTGACGAAGAAGTTGAAACTCTTGATGAACTGAAAGAAAAATACCGCAAAGAATTAGCAGAAGCAAAAGAAGCTGCTTACAACGATGCAGTTGAAGCGGCAGCGATTGATCTTGCAGTAGAAAATGCAGAAATCGTTGAACTTCCAGAAGAAATGATTCATGAAGAAGTGCACCGTGCCGTTAATGAATTCCTTGGAAATATGCAACGTCAAGGTATTTCACCTGATATGTACTTCCAAATCACTGGTACAACTCAAGAAGATCTTCACAAACAGTACGAAGCAGATGCAGAATCTCGCACTAAGACAAATCTTGTTGTAGAAGCAGTTGCTAAGGCAGAAGGTTTTGAAGCTAGTGATGAAGAAATTGAAGCAGAAATTACTTCACTTGCAACAGATTACAATATGGAAGTTGAACGTGTCCGTCAATTACTTTCAGAAGATATGCTGAAACATGATATTGCAATCAAAAAAGCTGTTGAAGTAATCACAAACTCTGCAAAAGTAAAATAGAACAGTTAAGAAGCCATGGTTTCAACTATTGGCTTTTTCTCTGTCTAGAATACAATAAGTGAGTGAAATTTCTTTGACGAATCTGGAAATTTATCGTACAATAGAAAGTAGCGAAAAATTGGAATAGGGCTGAAAGCCTTTATGAACTTAAAGGAGAATGATTTTGGAATTAGAAGTATTTGCTGGGCAGGAAAAAAGTGAACTTTCTATGATTGAAGTAGCGCGTGCAATCTTAGAATTGCGTGGCCGTGATCATGAGATGTACTTTAATGACCTTGTTAATGAAATTCAAAATTATCTGGGAAAATCAAATAGCGAAATCCGTGAGTTTTTGCCATTATTCTATACAGAATTGAATGTTGACGGGAGTTTTATTCCGCTTGGTGACAATAAGTGGGGGCTTCGTTCTTGGTATGCGATTGATGAGGTAGATGAAGAAATCATTGCACTTGAAGAAACAGACGAAGACGAAGGCTCTAAAAAACGTAAGAAGAAGCGTGTTAATGCCTTCATGGATGGTGACGAAGACGCGATTGACTACAGCGATGATGATCCAGAAGATGAGGACTCTTACGAGGCAGACCCTTCTCTGTCATACGATGACGATAATGCAGATGACGAGAAGAGTGAAGTGGAAGCCTATGATGCTGAAATCAACGAAATCGCTCCGGATGATCTGGGAGAAGAAGTGGAGCTCAACGAAGAAGATGAGGACTACTCTGACGATGATGTTGATGTTGAAGGTGAAGAAGACGAATAATCAAAAAGAAGCAGGCTAAAACTGCTTCTTTTGCTTGAAGTAAGAATGTAATTGGCCATCCATGAAAAATTTATAGTCTAACAAGACAAGATGATGCAAACAGAAATGATATTCTGAAAGGAGAGATAACATTTATATTTGCTTTTAGTAGTGGCGAATGAGCGCTAAGTTGGACGAAAGCTTTAATGGAAATTTTTAGGTTGGAGATGGTATTTTCGATAGGAACTGGAAAAGTGGACGGCAAAAACTAATCAAAGTTCGTTTATTTAGTTTGCAATTTTTTGCTTCTTTGAACAGATTTGATGGCAACTTCGCTTCCTTTGTCTCCTAGGTTCCACCAGTCATTTGAAGAATTACTGAAGTAATACAACACAGCCCTGCTTTGAGAAGGGAAATGGAGTCTTTCAGCAACAATTTTCTTTGCTTCCTAAAGAAAAAAACAAAAGCTATTAAAATATGGTATAATATAAAAAATTTCCTGCAAATAACAATACTATACGGAGGAGACTTGTTATGAAATTTGTCATTGATAAAAGCTTAGCAGAACTTGGAATTACAAGCGTGGTGATTGGGATTGCCAAACATGTAGATCCACATGCTCCTCTCTCTGAGGCTTTTTTGAAGAGGCAGAAAGAAGCAGAAGCATGGGCTTTGAATTGTGATCTTGCTGAGGTATCCGACCGTCCGACTATTCAGGGGTATAGAGATTTACTGCAGGCTGTCGGCCGCAGTGTCAAGAAAAATCTGCCCACTGTGCCAGCCTTAATTCGCAATATTCAGCATCGCGGCTCAATTCCTCGAATTAACAGTATTATTGATGTTTATAATGTAGAAGTACTGCATTCTCTGCTGGCCATCGGTGGGCACGATCTTGATAAAATTGGAAATCAGATTGAGTTTACAGTCAGTCAAAAAGAGGATGTTTTCTTGCCTATTTTATCCAAGGAGAAACATGTTTCCCCGACGGATTACGTTTATCGAGACGAAAAAGGAATTCTAGCTTGGTTGGATGTTCGTGACAGTGAGAACTATAAATTTGATGATCATACAAAGAATGCGATTTTTATCATTCAGGGTAATGCTCACACATCTGTTGATATGCGTTTAGAAGCCCTAGACCGGATTGCTTACGATTTGGCAAACGCTATGCCAAATCTAAAATTCGAGAAATATGTAATCCATGCAGAAGAACATTAGAGCGCAGCAGCTGAGAATAGGTTCAGTTGCTCTGCAAAATCGTTTTGCTTAGTATCGCTCTGAAAATGCAACGCTAGAAAAAATAAGCATAGTTTTCTTCATATTTTGTTCTGTCCATCTTCAAAACTCAGCCATTGTTTTCGCTATGCTTTTTGACTAGACGCGGCGACTGCCAGACTTCGTGAGGTTTGTCCTCTTACATTCCAAATGCAGTTGCCAACTCTTTTCTGAATAGAAAAGTCAAAATTTCATCGGCTGACTTGTTGTGTGAAACTATTCGTTTCGCATTTTCGGCATGAGAGAGCTAGTCTAGTATTTCCTTGTGTCAGCTCACTAAATGGTATTTTGCTGAGATAAATTATCACTGATGAGATAGAATTCTTCTCGATTTCTGCTTGCAAATCTGGTATGTAGTAGATGAAGTGGAATTACCTCTGATAAACTTTCGCTGTCATACATGTTAGAGACTTAAGTCTCACTTTATCTTATTTATTAAAGCTAAGTGGTATTTTTTCTATTAACGAAGCTATTTAACAATTGGATTTTCTTTTTTTATTCAGCAACACCGCGATTCTCTAGCCCTGACAAGGGATCGAGGATTAATGTCTATTTAAGATATTCAAAAAAAGTTTCAAAAAAGCAAAAAAAGTTCAAAAAAAGTATTGACAAGAATTAGTTGAGGTGATATACTGATATAGTTGTCGCTTGCGAGGGCGACAAAGACCTTTGAAAACTGAACAAGACGAACCAATGTGCAGGGCACTACAACTGAAGTTGTAG
>NZ_CABPTS010000036.1:0-8104 GCF_902460385.1 Streptococcus sp. Marseille-P7376 | reverse complement strand
GAACACCTTGTCCACCTTTCAACTCCACTTCAAACTCTTCGCTAATTAGCTGATAACCTACTTTAGCAACCTTCTCCTTAACGATATACTTACCATCACTGAGAGCCTTTGAAAGGGCAATCCCGTTTTCATCCGTTACCACTGTATCAACTACTTTATTAGTCGCTTTATCAACAATGTCAAATTTAACATCTTTCAACTTAACATCTGCATCAGCTTCGTCGAATTTAGTGATTTTGATCTTACCAGCAATATCAGCAGTAACAGTAGCACCTGAAGCCTTAACAGTCTTCATTATCCACGTAACCTCTGTACTTGTATTAATCTTGTCCCCCCATTTTTTCCAAGTTAATTGAGGTTCGTTATCAAGTACGAATTGAGCGGAATTTTTCACCTCCGAAGTATCTGCTGGTGAAGTAGTATAATAAAATAAGTAGAAACTCTTTGTCCCCGTATTGGTCGGCATAAGCAGTTCAAATCCACGTTTACCGTCGACAAATTTCAGATAAGCCACCTTATCAGAATTTGCTTGATACTTTTCGGGATCCGTTGTTACCTCGTATTTTTGGATTTTATTCTTCAGACCAGCTAGGTTGGTGTCTGTCGTCTCGTACTCTGCTTCATAAAGTTCAAAACTACCTTCAATATAAGTCGCAAAAGCTCCTAAACTAATATTATCTGTAATTTTAACAGTGTGACCCGTTAAATCTTGCTTGGAACGATTAATACGGACGTTCCATCCGATTTTTGGAGCTGCGCTGTGATTCCAAGCTGTTTTATGGATAACTTCATCTATAACAGGTGCTTCATTTGTTTTAAGAGATTTGAATGTAATCGTCTGTGAATCACCACCTGGGATAACGTAGGTAACCTTCTTCTCCTCTTTTGTAACTGTCTCTGTCGCATTTGCATTGAAGTCACCTCGGATGTTTTGCTTATCCTTGACTGCTTCATTGAAAGTAAAGACTAGCCGATGGTTGGCACTTTCTACCTTCACAGTTCCCATTTTCGTATTTGAATTTGTATCGATCAGAGGCATAGTTCTATCTTCCAAATTCAAATTGTCAGGAGCTTTTACTATAAAGTAATCTTCTGGCTTTATCTCGTTTGCCTGTATGTCAGGAAATGAAAACTTACCAGAGAATTTTAATCGCACTATGGTCTCATGTTCACCGTGATAAGCAATTGAATCATCCCCTGTAGCAGCAACAGTGATTTTTAAATTCTCGAGTTTGACCTTATCTGTTACATCTGCAGCAGATACCCGCTGGACATTCCAAAATCCTAGAACAGTAAAAATCGTTAGTAAAGATAAAAAGAAGCCTATCCACCTCTTTGTCTTCATTATAAATCTCTCCTTTTTCTGTTTTCTATTATAAGTTAAGAGTATAAATATTAGTATTATTTTCATCTTATATTATAATCATTACTATTATACTTTAAACAAAATGAAAAAACCATATCTTTTAAAGTTATATTTTTTGACAAATTGTCAACTTTTGCATTGCTTTTATCTGAGAGGAGACAAATAAAATATTTCACGATACACAAAAAAGAAAAGTTGGAATATCAAATAAACATTCTAACTTTTCTTTTTAAAACCAATTTAAAAGGCGAATAATATACATATTCATTTTAACCTGACGGGAATAATAATAATTTCCACCGTTGATATAGAGTTCAGGGCCATTAAATATGGAAATCAGGTTATAATAACTGTAGGTCTTACCGGTTACATTTCCCAAGCTTGGCGCTACCACTTCTTTTGAATATTTTTTAGCTAATTCAAGGGTATTTTCACCGCCATTTTGTGCCACATAGTCGATATAGGCCTGACCAAAATTGTAGGCCTGAACCGCTGTCCAAACATCTACCTTTTTCTCACTAGCCAGCTCCAGATTGTTTGATAAAGTCTGAATCCCTTGACGGACGCTTTCTTTATTGTCTGTAATCGAATTGATTTCGCCTGTTGCGCTCTCACTAGACTGCATGAGGTCAGTGTTTCTTCCCTTGGTTTCTGTGTAAATCATAGCAAGAACCAGCTCTTCATTGGCAGCCGTATCTTGCTCGTCCAGTACTTCTCTGACTAAACTTTGGTAAGTCATAACCTGCTTGACATCACGATGGACTTGATAGCCTTTAATCGCAATGGCAGCCAGAACGATGAGCAAAATCAGCCTTCTGATAAATTTAAACATTATTTACTTTGAATATCCTCGATATTTTTGATAAGAATAGAATAAGTTCCGTTATCATTCAGGATAAATTCCACGGATTCAGCATCCTGATAGACATTATTGGGAACGATCAGTTCTATTCCATTAGAGAGAGACAATTTTTGATTTTCGAACTTCTTTTTCTGGCGACTGCTGTCAATCTCGTCAAACTTGATTGGCTCTGGTACAGTTTCCTTAACTTGGTCAATAAAAGTAAGGCGAGCCGTCAAATTACTGTCAAAAAGTTCGTCTGCCAGCTTCTCTGGTGACAATTCATCATTTTCTTCAAGATTTTTGAAAATACTGGATTTGACCTTGGACTGGAACTGGAAGTCGTCTGTATTAAAACTTTCAGCAATTTTTTGAGCTGTTTTTTCCAGAGTTTTGATGGATTTTTTTGGTGAAATCTTGGGACTGACCTGCAAGAGATTGTCAGAAAAATAGTTGAGAAAGGCACCATTGTACTTGATGCGCTTTTCAATCAGATGGTACTTGCGAGACTTGAGATTGATGACCAAAGCCTCGTCCGCCCCAGTACCAAAGCCAGGCAGATTGTTCTGCGTCAGCTTGATAGGATTGTCCACCTCGCCACCTAAGTGGGTCAGAGTTTCCCGCAGAGCAATCCGAAGAAAAGCAAAGTGCTCCACACCCTCCTTGTCAAACTGGACAAAGATTAAATCGTTGGTTTTCTGATTTTCACTGACTGAAAACTCCTCCTGCCAGAGCTTGGCCACTGTCACTGATGTTTCCAGTAGGTCATCTGAAAGTTGGGCTAAAAAGACGTTTTCAGGATCGAAAATGCCTGTTTTAGCCTCGTCAGAATAAACTCGCTCGATTTTCTTGCGCAGGTATTCTTCAATCTTAGGAGTGATGTTGAGAAACTTATCCGCCAACAGCAAGTCCGTATCAGCTGGGCTGAATTGATGAATGATGGCCTTCTTTACATAAATGTCCATCTTAGTTCAAACCTTCATAGAGCGGAAAAGCATCTGTCAGTTCGCGAACTTCCGCCCGTACCTGATTGAGCACGGCTTCATTTTCAGCATTTTCCAGAGCCTTGATAATGAGTTCAGCCACCTTGATACTTTCTGTTACACCAAAGCCTCGAGCTGCAATAGCTGCTGTACCGATACGAATTCCGCTAGTCTTAAATGGTGACAGGGTTTCGTAAGGAATGGAGTTTTTATTAAGCGTGATATTGACCTCATCTAAGAGATTTTGCGCCACTTTCCCATTTTCTACAACCTTAGTGACATCAACCAAGAAAAGGTGATTTTCAGTACCGTCAGAAATCACACGGAACTTATCATGCTGACGGAAGACTTGCACCATGGCTTGGGCATTGTCCAAAATCTGCTGGGCATAAACCTTGAAAGCTGGATCTAGCACTTCTTTAAAAGCCACAGCTTTGGCTGCAATGACGTGTTCCAATGGTCCACCCTGAATGCCTGGGAAGATAGCTGAGTTGATTTTCTTAGCTAGGTCTTCATCATTTGTCAAAATCAAGCCGCCACGAGGTCCGCGTAAAGTCTTGTGGGTCGTCGTGGTTGTGATGTCCGCATAAGGCACAGGGCTAGGATGCAGACCAGCAGCAACCAAACCAGCGATGTGGGCCATATCGACCATGAGCTTGGCGCCAACCGTATCAGCGATTTCACGGAATTTTGAAAAGTCGATGATATGAGAATAGGCTGAAGCACCTGCCACAATCAGCTTTGGCTGCACTTCCTTGGCTTGCTTGAGGATAGCATCAAAGTCCAGCAATTCTGTTTCTGGATCAACATTATAAGATATAAAATTGTAGGTTTGGCCAGAGAAGCTGACTGACGCACCGTGAGTCAAGTGACCACCCGCAGACAAATCCATCCCCATAACTGTATCACCTGGCTCAATCAAAGCCATATAAGCAGCACAATTTGCTTGGCTGCCTGAGTGAGGTTGCACATTCGCAAACTTAGCACCAAAAATTTCCTTAGCGCGCTCAATCGCTAGACTCTCAATCACATCAACTACGTCTGTCCCGCCATAGTAACGGCGACCTGGATAGCCTTCAGCGTACTTATTGGTCAAAATAGAACCTTGAGCGGCCATAACAGCTTTAGAAACAACGTTTTCTGAAGCGATTAGCTCGATATTATGCTGCTGACGTTCTTCTTCTTTAGCAACTGCTTCCCAAATCTCTGGGTCAAATGCTTTGTAGTCTTCTTGGTCAAAAATCATAAGGTGTCTCCTTCTTTTGAGAAAATAGGGCGCTAGGCCCCTAAAAGTTAAAATGTTATATCACTTACTTGGGCAAGAATATCCTCGCGAGTAATGGCTCCTTGGCGCAAAATAAGTGCCTTTTCTCCAGACAAGTCCAGAATGGTTGAATCCTGACCTGTCAAGGAAGCATCATCTTCTAGTCCCGATACTTGCCCTTGAAAATCCAGCATAATCTGCTGGAAATCAGTTCCACTGGCTTTTCCAGAAAGATTGGCGGATGGCCCGATTAAAGGACCGTATTTTCGAATTAAATCCAATGTAATTGAATGCTTGGGAACTCGAAAACCAATGGTCTTCATGCCTGAGTTAATCCAGATTGGGACTTGGTCATTGGCTTGGAGAATGATAGTCAGTGGCCCAGGTAGAAAGGCTTGATAGAGTTTTTCTAGATAACTGGGCTGGTTCTTAGAAAAACGGTAAACTTCTTCCAAGCTAGCCACATTGAGATTGAGAGCCTTGTCACGAGGTCTTCGTTTTAATTCGTAAACTTGCTGAACCGCCTCTTCGTTCAAGGCCTGGGCAAAAAGTCCATAAACTGTTTCCGTCGGCAGGACAACCGCTCCGCCTGCTGCCAGAGTCTTTTCTATCTTATCCATTGTCCATCGCCACCATTCTATCCTTGCCAAATTGATCCTGCAGGACTCGGATTCGTTTTTGCGGGAATGATTTTTTTAATAGCTCCCCGACACCATCTCCTTGCTTGTAACCAATTTCCAGATAGATTTTTCCTTTTTCTGTGAGATAGTCTCCTGCCTGCTCCGCTATTTTCCGATAGACGGCATAACCATCCTCTTCTGCGAAGAGGGCCATGTGAGGCTCGGAGGTCAAAACATTAAGTCCAACTTCATCCATATCCGCTTCTGAAATATAGGGTGGGTTAGAGACAATGATGTCAAATCTTTCACTGATTACTTCGAAACAGTCGGATTGGACAAAAGTAGGACTGAGCTCGCAGGATTGAGCGTTTTCTTCTGCCAAGGAAAGAGCGTCTTTTGAAATGTCGGAAGCGGTAATCTGCCAGTCTGGACGGCTGTTTGCCAGTGCAAGAGCAATGGCTCCGCTGCCGGTGCCGATATCCAAGACAGACAGAGATTTTTCAGGATTTTCTGACAAAATTAGATCCACCAGCTCCTCTGTCTCAGGCCTTGGAATCAGAACTCGCTCATCCACCTTGAGAGTCAAACCGTGAAAGTCACTGCTCCCAATGATATACTGGGCCGGCATGTGAGCAAGCAGCTGCTCTTGAATAGCTTTTAGCTTTTCACGGTCTTCCTGGCTGACTTCTGCCCGAAGTTTGAGAACAAAGTCGGTAAAGGAGAGCTCATTGAGAGCCCGATAAACGAAAGACAGGCTTTCCGGTTCTTCTCCCGCTGCTACCAGCTCTTGTTCTAATTCAGCCAAATATTGAGCTAATGTCATTATTTATTCAGCTCTTCTAGTTTTTGCGTTTGGTCATAAAGCACCAAGGCATCCACAACTTCATCCAACTTACCTGACAAAATGGTATCTAGCTTTTGCAGAGTCAAGCCGATACGGTGATCTGTGACACGGTTTTGCGGGAAGTTATAGGTACGGATACGCTCTGAACGGTCACCAGTACCGATAGTCGACTTACGCTCAGCGTCTTGCTCGTCTTGGGCAATCTGCGCAAAGTGGTCAGCAACACGCGCACGGATGATCTTCATGGCCTTCTCACGGTTCTTCTGCTGGGTCCGCTCTTCCTGCATTTCGACCTTGATATTGGTTGGCAGATGGACAATACGAACCGCGGTTGCAACTTTATTGACGTTCTGACCGCCAGCGCCTGAGGCATGGTAGATGTCGACACGAAGATCTTTTGGATCAATATCGTATTCTACTTCTTCGATTTCAGGCATGACAAGGACTGTTGCAGTTGATGTATGAACACGGCCTTGGCTTTCGGTTACTGGAACCCGCTGTACGCGATGAGCGCCAGATTCATACTTGAGCTTAGAGTAGACCGACTGCCCCGAAATCATAGCTACAACTTCTTTGAAGCCACCGACACCATTCATGGAGGCCTCCATAACCTCAAAGCGCCAGCCTTGAGCTTCGGCATATTTCTGATACATGGTCAGCAAATCGCCTGCAAAGAGAGCCGCCTCATCACCACCTGCAGCACCGCGGATTTCCAAAATGATGTTTTTATCATCGTTTGGATCTTTAGGTAAAAGGAGGATTTTTAGTTTTTCCTCGTATTCTTCTTTTTCAGCCTTGGCATCCTTGAGCTCCTGCTTGGCCATTTCTTCCAAGTCGGCATCACCAGAGGCGTCTTTAATCATTTCTTCAGCGTCTGTGATGTTTTGCAGGACTTTCTTATACTCTCGATAAGCCGTCACTGTATCGCGGGTGCTGGCTTCTTCCTTAGAAAGCTCCATAAAACGCTTGGTATCGCTGACCACATCTGGGTCGCTTAATAGTTCGCCAAGCTCTTCGTAGCGATCTTCAACCGCTTGTAACTGTTCATAGATGTTCATAGATTTTTCATCATCTCCTTTATTTCCATCATTGGATTATTTAATGTCAGGGTTAAAATAGTGCTTGCGACAGACTGAGATATAGGTCTCGTGGCCGCCAATTTTAATCTGCTCTCCGTCATAAACCGGCTTTCCGTTATCAGTCCGTAAAACCATGGTGGCCTTACGAGAGCAATATTGGCAAATGGTTTTAATCTCCTCAATCTTGTCAGCCAAGAGCAAGAGGTGTTTGGAGCCTTCAAAGAGTTCATTGCGAAAATCATTTTTCAGACCAAAAGCCATAACTGGAACATCCAGCTCATCCACCACTCTTGCCAAATCATAGACATGATGGCGCCTCAAGAACTGAGCCTCATCAACCAAAACGCAGTAGGGCTTTTCAGGCAGGCTTTGAATATAACCAAAAATATCTGTCTGATCCTCGATCGCTAGCGCATCACGCTTCATACCAATGCGACTGGAAACGACACCAAAACCGTCGCGTGTATCAACAGCCGAGGTCATGATAACCACACTCTTACCTTGTTCTTCATAGTTGTGGGCTACTTTTAAAATTTCAATGGTCTTGCCCGAATTCATTGTGCCATATTTATAATATAATTGAGCCATTTTTATTTCTACATTTTCTCTCTAAGTATTGTCTTTTATAGGACTTCCAACTCTGTAAAAAATTTTGTTGAGAAGACTGACCATACTTCCTATTATTTTACCACAATTCACCACTCTTTCAAACCTCATTTGTGATAAAATAATATTAACGAAATAAAGGAGGCAGAAAATATGCCATTTGTCAGAATTGATTTATTTGAAGGTCGTACTTTGGAACAAAAGAAGGCTTTAGCCAAGGAAGTGACGGAAGCTGTTGTTAGAAATACTGGTGCACCCCAGTCTGCTGTCCATGTCATTATTAACGATATGCCAGAAGGCACCTACTTCCCGCAAGGAGAAATGCGAACAAAATAAAGAGGAGAGTCTGGGACAAAAGTCCGACCTCAAATATAAAAAGCGAACAAAACTAGTTTTCTGGTAATCAGAATTCTGCTTTGTTCGCTTTTCGCATTTAATTATATATTTGAAGGGCTTAATAATTAAGATTTTTAAAAATTGAAATCTTTTTGTCCCAGACTC
>NZ_CABPTS010000035.1:0-8426 GCF_902460385.1 Streptococcus sp. Marseille-P7376 | reverse complement strand
TCCAATTTGGAAGAGTCCCTCGGTTTGGCAAGGCGTAATCAAGTGAAACGGTCAGCTGTGACTGTTGTTTCAGAAGCACGTTATCAATCATTTCCTGCTTTAATTCTGGAGAATAATAGGTATTTTTTCCTTTCTTGACCATGTTCATCCCGTATCTGTCTATTAGTCGAATCATATATTGGATACCAGATTCTGCAATACTGAACTGGTCCGACAAAGACTTAATGCTTTCACCATTTTGCCGTAACTCATAGATTTTGACTTTGTCTTCATAACTTAATTTCATAAAAATAACACCCCAAATGTTAGATTTTTCTGTCTAACTTTTGGGGTACGGTTCATTTTTGCTTAGATTTTTTCTAATCAATGTCCACCGGGACCGCCACCTTGTCCGCCTGGGGCACCGCCGCCACCAGGGCCATCTGCTGTGATTTCGGTTCGGGTTTGCCCATTAACCGTGATAGTCCCTCCAGTATAGGTAGCCTTGCCATCAAAGTCAAAGGCAGATACCGTGGATGTGATAGCTAGGTTTCCTCCTGTCATGATGATATCGCCGTTGGAGTCAAGGGCATCTGTATCGCCTTGGCCGACCTCAACCTTGATGTCGCCACCAGTAATCTTGATGAAAATCTCAGCCCCAGTCGCTGTACTAGCTGCATTGATCCCATCATCCGTCGCATAAAGATCAAGTGTACCGCCATTAATCGTGGCATTTGTTCCCTCTAAAGCTTCGACACTGGACTTGACTGTGATGGTGCCACCGTCAATCACTGCTGCATTGCTAGCATGAAGACCGTCATCTCCGGCATTAATCGTAATGGTACCGGACTGAATATAGAGATTTCCGAGCGAAGTATCCTCATCGTTATCCGCATGGATCGCATCCTCCGTCGCGGTAATATCCAAACTAGCCTCCTTGATATTGATGGCATCATTGGCTGATAAGCCATTCTTGTAGCCTTTAATCGTATAAGTCCCGCCTGTGATACGCAGGTCATCATTAGACTCGACTGCGTTACCGTATTTTCCTTCAATGGTCAGACTGCCTGAGCCGTTGAAGGTCAAGTCGTCCTTACTGTAAATGGCCGCATCGTAGTCAGTATTGGTGTGATTGGCCGAGTCAGAAATGCTATTCTTGCTGCCTTCAGCTAGGGTAATAAAGGTTTTATCTGCATTTTCTACCACAATCGCTGCATCCGTCCCTGTCATAGTCACGCCATCCAAAACGATTTGCACCTTGTCTTGGTCGCCAGCCTTGACGACAATCTGCACATTTTCACTGCTGCCAGAGAGGACATAAGTCCCAGCTGCCGTAATCGTCACCGTTGAGCCAGAAACACTCGCTCCGTCACCGGATACCTTGGCTGTGGAGCCACTCAAGCTGATCTTGGTTGCTGTCGACTCATCATAAGAAGCATCCTGATCACGATCCGTGAAATAGCTAGATGTATCTGTCTTTGTCGTACTGGTAGCCGTTTGACTGGTACTGGTGCTAGTGCTCGTACTTGTGCTGGACTGGCTGGTCAAGCTACAAGCCCCCAAGCTAACGCTCATCAGCGCTAGGGGCACCATTAGCTTTATTTTCTGAAATATTTTTTTCTTGCCTGTTTTCATGATTGGCCTCTTTCTAGTTATAATTCATTTTCTTTCGTGATGTAGCGGCTGATAGCAATCTCTAGGTTGCCATTGCGCGTGCGCAGGGCATCAATTAGTTCTTTTTCGGTCATTCGACCATTCAGCTGAATGATGTATTTAATCTTGAACAAACTTCCCATATCAGAGGTTTTGACATTGGCTAGTTCAACATGATTGGCAGCTTTGTTGAAAATATCATCAAAAATGCTTTCATAGTCCAGACTCTCTGGTATGACGACAGTCAGCTGGCGTATGGAATGCTTCATCTGTCCAAAATTGACCACTTCAAGCAACAGCATGACGAGCGACATGATGAAGGTAAAGACGGTCGCAAAGACCAGATAGCCCATTCCGATGGCAATCCCGATTGTCATAACTAGGAAAATGGACACCAACTCCTTAGCTCCTCCCGGTGCGGAACGGAAACGAATCAAGCTGAAGGCCCCCATGACGGCAACCCCTGCTCCCAGACTTCCATTGACCAAGAAAATCACAATCGCAATCAAGGTCGGCAAAAGCGCCAAACTCATCACAAAGGATTTGCTGTAAACCGTCTTAAACTGGTAAACCTTGGCAACGACCAAGCCCAAAAGCAAGGACACTCCGATTGCCAGCATCATCATAACCGGATCTACAGCCGTATCGGTAAAAATATCATAAAATAAGTGATTAAGCATGATTTACAACTCCTTTATAGTCTGTCGTTTTCTTGTAGGCAACGCCGTATTTGGAAAAGGAGCTTGGAAAGACCTGATGGCGATCCAAAATCTCACTTAGCCAGAGCGGATAGGCTCCCGGCACCTTGACTTCCATAATCACATGCTGATCCGGCAGAAGACTTTCCCCGTAATGACCATGCAAGAGGCTCAAATCATAGTTGCGGTAAGTCAAATCGTGGTCAATGGTAATCCGAACATTGGGATCCTCAATCCCTTTCATGGAATAACGATTGTAGTAGATATACATCATGGGCTGTACGCCACCGTAACGCTGACTCAGCCAGTCGATTTCCTCACGAATCTGACAATCTTCAATCTTACTGTGATCGCCCTCCAAGTAAGCCTCCGCAGCCACTAAATCTGTCGAAATGCGGCGTTTGTAGACAATCTTGCGCACCTTTTTCTTGATTTCCAAAAAGACTTGACTGTCTTCTCTCGGCTTTTCATCGTAGGTCCGCACGCGCAATTTTTCTTTAAAATAGGGCTTTTCTAAAGACTCACGAATCATTTGATAGGTCGGGGTGTCGTAGTAAAGATTGTTAATGGTCGAATAAGCATGCTCATCCTCCACCAGATGGCCTTCAAACTCGGTCAATAAATCGGCCAAAGTTTCTTTGGAAATAATGTATTTGGTTTCAAATCGTTGAAATTTATCTTTAAATGTTTTTTTAGCCATGGATTCTCCCCCTGTCTTTCTTGTAACTAGAGCCATTTTACGGATGAAAACTTAAAGGAAGAATAAAGAAAACTTAAAGAAAACAAAACATTCTGATTTTCATAACAAATAAAATAGACTTGTGGAGAAAATCTACAAAACCGATTATTCTGCTATTTAGCAACCGTTTCACGTGAAACTAAAAAAACTTGGTTCTCTTCACAAAACCAAGTTTTTCTTTTCACAAAGAAACCAGCCTACTCTATCTTAAATAATTTCTTTCTTATCAGGACGATAGGCTATTGTGCCTAAGACCATGAAAAGTAGTAAAGTCGCGGTCAAGAAGGCTAGTTGGCCTCCGATTTGACCATTCATCGAGATTGTTTCCCGCAGTCCTGACACCGCATAGCTCATCGGTAAGATCGGATTGAGCACTTGGAAGATTTCCGCCGTCAGAGGCAGCGGATAAGTACCAGCGCTGGAAGCCAGCTGCAGGAGTAAGAGGATCAAGGAGACAAAGGCCCCGACCTTACTATCCCAAGTGACCAGAGTCGTCACAACCGCCATAAAGGCCATGCTGGCTAAAACGGTTAATGCTAACGTCGTCCATTCATAGTTGGCCTCAAGACCAATCAAATGAACCGCTCCATAAACTAAGATGCCCGCCAAAACAGAAATCAAGCCATTGACCTCCAGACGAGCCTTAAGCCAAGCTTTACGGGAAGCTGGAACCTGACCAGAAGGCAGCGTACCGAAAATGACATTGGTCGAAAGCGCTGCTACAAAAAGAGCAACAGAAATCATGTAGGGAGCCATACCAACACCATTTTTACCAACCTGATCTTTGTCTGTTTTTTTCAGCTCAACAGGACCAGCCAAAGCAGCAGCATTGTCCTCTGTCACAGAAAGCTCGGATAATTGTCCCTTGGCATCCGTCAAGCTTGTATTTAGAGTCTGAGCACCGATTGACAAGTCTCCCAGCCCACCGCTCAAGGTTAAACCGCCAGCTGCTAACTGCTGAGAACCATCCGCCATTTGATTGGCACCTGTAGTTAATCTTTGCATGCCTGTGACCAAAGTAGATGATTTATCATGTAATTGAGAGAGGCCTGAGCTGATTTGACCGATTCCTGAAGTCACTTGGTCATTATGGCTCGCTAGATTAGACGCTCCTTGAGAAAGCTGATCAACCCCTGCAGTATATGCCGCTACTCCCTGAGCTACTTGAGAAAGACCACCTGTATAAGCCGTAATGCCTTGAGAAAGGGTCGCTGAACCAGTGCTGGCAGAGGACAGAGCTTCATTTACCTGACCTAGACCACCGTAGAGACCACTAATCATAGCTGAAGCACCTGGCAGGACTTGATTGGCTGCTGCCGACAGCTGACTTGCCTGACTGCTAGCTGTTTGCAGTCCTTGCAGATTCGTTTGGATAGCTTGGACTTCCTGTACAATGGCTGCCGCCGCACTGCTGCTAGAATCCGTGCCACCTGCTAGAGCTGCTTTTAGTTCTTCTTGCTCACTGGCAGAAAGCTTTTGGTAAGCAGCTGTTCCCTCCAAAGCCGCCACGGCTGCCGCCCGATCACTTTGCGCACTACTTGCCAAAGACTGGGCATTGGTCGCAATCGTCGTGAGAGAAGCCGCAATTGTTTCCGTTGGCAAGCTCGTTCCCGCCGCAGCATTCTGAATGGCTGTATTGAGCTGATCTAGACCCGCCGTCAACTGAGCGACCTTTTCCTGATTAGCAGTAACACTACTATTGACAGATGATTGCAAGGCTGCCAAACCGCTATTTAGGCGCTCCACACCAGCGACTAATTCCTGTGAATTGCCCGTCAGTTGGTTAGTTCCATTCAGTAAAGTTTCTGACTGAGCGGTTAACTGACTGGTACCAGCTGAGAGCTGCCCAACTCCATCTGTATATTCCGTCATCTTGCTAGTAAAAGTTGGCAAGCCAGCATTGATCTGAGACACTCCATTTGTATATGCTACCAGACCAGTCGATAGCGCTGTAGCTCCATCTGAGAAGGTTAGGCTGGACTGGGCTAGGTTCTCCAAGTTAGTAGACAGTTTTTGGCTGCCGTTTGCTAATTCCTGACTGCCTTCGGCCAATTTAGCTGTGCCATCTGCGGCTGTTCCAAGTCCACCTTTTAGCTTATCCATGCTCGCAAAAAGGCTTGTCACATAGCTTTTCGTGATCTTCTGACTGACCGACTGCTTCATCGAAGTCATGGCAGAATCACTCATTTTACTAGCGATAAAACTATGGCCACTGGATGTTTGATAATTAATCGTGACCTGCTTAGGCTGATTGCTCAAGATACTAGCCGCCTTGGCCGACAAATCCTCGGGAAGAGTGACCACCATATAGTAGTCTCCCTTTTCCAGCCCCTTCTCTGCCTGATCCTCATCCACAAAATGAAAATCCAGCGCTGCATTTTTCTTCATATCTTGAACTATATCTGAACCGATAGATAAGTCTTGTCCATATAGGCTCGCTTTCTGATCCTGATTGACCACCGCTACTGGCAGTTCAGAAAGTTTGCCATAAGGATCCCACATGGAGCTCAAAAAAATCACATTATACAAAGCCGGAATCAAGGAAATTCCCAGCATCACCACAATAACCTTCGGTTTTTTGAAGATGGCTTTCCATTCTTTAAACATTTTTTCTCCCCTTTTTATACACCTTGTCTAAAAATTTGATATAATAGATTATACACAATAAAAAAATTAAGGCAAGCAGAAAATTCATTTTTTTGAACACCTTGTCTAATTTTGTATAATTCACCAGCAAAGGAAAAATGCGGATGATAGAAAGTAATAAACGTAAAAAAACCAAGGCTATCATTGAGAAGGCCATGGTTAAATTGTTGCATGAGGAATCATTTGACCACATCACAACGGTCGAATTGGCCAGAGCTGCCGGTATCAGTCGCAGTAGCTTTTATACCCACTACAAAGATAAATATGATATGATTGAACGCTATCAGCAAGGGCTCTTTCATCAACTAGAACACATCTTTGAAAATAATCAAGAAGATATCGCGGTAGCTATCACGGAAGTCTTTCAATTCCTGACCCAAGAGCCCCTTCTGGCTGCCCTCTTGACAGAAAATGGCACCAGGGAAATCCAAAATTTCCTGCGTCATAAACTTCAAATCATGCTATCTGAAAGCTTGCAAGAGCGTTTTAGCAAAAAAGTCTATAGTCAAATTGAAAAGGAATATAGCACCGTCTACCTCTCCAATGCCTTCTTTGGAGTCTGCCAGATGTGGATTTCTCGGGGAAAAAAAGAAAGTCCCGAACAAATGGCTCATCTTCTTTTAAAGATGCTATAAAATTCAACAACTAAATAAAGGCTGGGACAATTTTTTCTCAGTCCCTTTTTGTTAATCGAGTCAGCCACCAGCTCAGCCGGTGGTTTTCTTGTTTTTCTCTGCGAGAAAAACTGGCTTGAAGTCATAATAATGACCACCCCTGGAAAGGGGTGGTTTTCTCTTCGGGTATAACCCTTTGTTACTAACACGCACCTCAAGGCGCCGGCTTTCACATTCGTTCAAGCCCTATTGTATTTTAACGCCCGCTACCCGTTAAACGGGTTTATCTATTTTTTCTTATTTCCAAATGGATTTGTATATTCTTTTGTTGTCAGTTTGTCTATTGCAATATCATGCGACTCTTGTTCTCTGATATATTTTCTTATTGTACTTTCATTTAATCCTACAGTACTTACATAGTATCCTTCCGCCCAAAACTTTCTATTTCCGTACTTGTATTTCAAGTTTGAATGCATATCAAATATCATTAATGAACTTTTCCCTTTCAGATATCCCATAAAACTTGATACACTATATTTTGGTGGTATTGATAGTAGCAAATGTATATGATCTGGCATTATATGTCCCTCTATTATTTCTACACCTTTATACTTACATAATCTCTTTATTATACCTACTATATCTCGTTTATATTGATTAAATTCTATTTTTCGTCTATACTTAGGTGTAAATACAATATGGTATTTACACAACCACTTTGTATGCGATAAACTATTATGTTTATTTGCCATAATAAAAAATCATCCTTTCTTTATTTTAGAGCTTGAACTACTCTTATTTTATCAAGAAAGGATGATTTTTCAATTGTTTAACTTTTATCTCGCACCCGCATAGCGGGTGGTTTTTTGTTTCGGAGACTTCGCCTCCTCAACTGGCTAAAGCCTTTAATAAAAGAAGCCGAAATCGGCTTCTGAATAAATTTCCAATTGAAATTAAAGTTTTTGGTTGTAGAATTCGACGATAAGCGCTTCGTTGATTTCTGGGTTGATTTCATCGCGTTCTGGCAAGCGAGTCAATGAACCTTCCAATTTTTCAGCGTCGAATGATACGAATGCTGGACGTCCAAGAGTTGCTTCAACTGCTTCAAGGATAGCTGGAACTTTCAATGATTTTTCACGAACTGAGATTACTTGACCTGGAGTTACGCGGTATGATGGGATATCAACGCGTTTGCCGTCAACAAGGATGTGACCGTGGTTTACGAATTGACGAGCTTGACGACGAGTAGTCGCAAGACCAAGACGGTAAACTACGTTGTCCAAACGACGCTCAAGAAGAAGCATGAAGTTGAAACCAAGGATTCCTTCTTTGATTTTAGTAGCTTGTACGAACAAGTTACGGAATTGTTTTTCACCTACACCGTAAGTGAAACGAAGTTTTTGTTTTTCAGCCAATTGCAAACCGTATTCTGACAATTTAGAACGGTTGTTTGGTCCGTGTTGTCCTGGTACGTAGTTACGACGTGCCAATTCTTTACCTGTACCTGTAAGTGAAAGGCCAAGGCGACGAGCTTGTTTCCAAGATGGTCCTGTATAACGTGACATATGTATGTCCTCCTAATAATAATATTTCGGTGGAAATAGTCACTTAGAGAGCCCTGATTCGTGCAGATGCCCTTCGCCTAAACAGCCAAGGTTACTTGTCTTAAGACACCTGTTGACGAGCTTCATGCTCTCCTGCTGCTATTTCACACAAAGGTTATTGTACCATGAAATATGAAGAATGTAAAGGGGTAAAATCAGAAAATAGCTGAAAGAAGTGTAGCGTTACAATAGATGTGAGACCTGAGTACCAAAAAAGAAGAAACCTTGATAGGATTAGTTCTGACACAACCATCAAAAAAAGGAATCTTCTCATGAATAGTATATCACAAAACATCCGCTATCTGCCACATACTTTGGATACCCGCTATCACGCTGTCAAAACCTATCGCAACGGTACCTCTGTCACCTTTATCTGTCGGAGATACAAAGTCTCAAAAGCCTCTCTTATGCGTTGGAATAAACGGTTCGATGGAAGCAAAGAATCTCTAAGAGACAAATCCCATCGCCCTCTGACCCCTCATCCAAATAGTCA
>NZ_CABPTS010000034.1:0-9800 GCF_902460385.1 Streptococcus sp. Marseille-P7376 | reverse complement strand
GAACACCTTGTCCACCTTTTAACTCCACTTCAAACTCTTCGCTAATTAGCTGATAACCTACTTTAGCAACCTTCTCCTTAACGATATACTTACCATCACTGAGAGCCTTTGAAAGGGCAATCCCGTTGTCATCTGTTACCACGGTATCAACTACTTTATTAGTCGCTTTATCAACAATGTCAAATTTAACATCTTTCAACTTAACATCTGCATCAGCTTCGTCGAATTTAGTGATTTTGATCTTCCCAGCAATATCAGCAGTGGCTGTCGCCCCCACAGCCTTAACGGTTTTTAGGTTGTAGGTTATTGAATCTTTCGTGCCGATTGTATCGTCATATTTTTTCCAAACCAGTTGCGGCTGATTATCAATCAGGTACTGGGCTGTATTGGTAATAGTTGAAGTATCTGCCGGTGATTTAACCCAGTACTTCAAATAAAAACTCTTGGTCCCCATATGGGTCGGCATGAGCAACTCAAATCCGCGCTTGCCATTGGTATAAGTCAGCAAGGCTGAATTGTCTGAATCCTTTTTATATTCCTCAGGATCCGTTGTCACTTTATACACTTTGATTATATGTTTGAGACCGGAAGAATTGGTATCTGTCGTCACATATTCTGCTTCATATAGGTTGAATTCAGATTCTATATAGTTGGCGACGGCTCCTTTAGACATGTCATCTGTGATTTTCACCACATGATTGCCCATATCTGTCTTGGAACGGTTGATTTTCATTTCAAAATAGGCTTTCGCATCAGTTTGATGATTTAGACCATACTTTGTAAGAACTTCTCCTTCAATCGTGGATTGTCCATGAGGCTTTATGACATAATTAATGGTAGTCGTTTTACCACCCGGTATGACATAGGTGACTTGTTTCTTGTCTTTTGTCATCGTCTCAACTGCCTGCGCAACAAAATCCCCACGGATATTTTGCTTGCCCTTTATCCCATCATTGAAGATGAATTTCAGCTGGTGATTGGCGTTGTCAACCTCCACAGTTCCCATTTTCTTACTCGGATTTACAGTCGTATCCATCAAGTCTATGGTCTGATCCTTCAAAGTCAAGTTCTCTGGAACCTTTTGTATAAAGTAGTCCCCCTCCTTGATTTCGTCGACCTTTACACCTGGAAACGAAAACTTACCCGAGAACTTCAGAGCCACTTCCTTTGTGCTCTCACCAATAATAGCCTCCGATTCACTTCCTGTTTCAGCTACGGTAATCTTCAAATCCTCGAATTTAGCCTTATCGGTAACATCAGCAGCAGATACCCGCTGGACATTCCAAAATCCTAAAACAGTGAAAGTTGCTAATAAAGATAAAAAGAAGCCTATCCACCTCTTTGCCTTCATAATCAATTTCTCCTTCTCCTAATTTTTTATAAGCGTAGAACATAAATATTGATATTATGTTCGTCTTATATTATAATCGTTATTATTGTACTTCAAATTAACTAAAAAGACCATATCCTTTAGAGTTTTTTTCTTGACAGTTTGTCAACTTTTGTCTTATTCTTAGTGGAAAGGAGAGCAGCAAATAATATATGGCGCGAAATACAAAAGAAAAAATTATTCAGCCATTCTTTGAACTAGCCTTAGACAATCCTTCAAAGTCACGTTTTTCAATAGCAGAAATCGCTCAACAAGCTGGTATTTCTCGACAAGCTATTTATAAAAAACATTTTAATAGCACCGAAGAGATTATTGAAGAAGTTCATCGAATTCTTTATTCAGAATTTTCTGCTGTATTACAAACATATGATCGCTCTACCATCGCAGATCCTTTCGTTTTTTTTGCAAATCACTTTCTCCCAGTTTTTTATAAGCACAGAAAATGGATACAGTGCTTCTATACTACAGCTGCTAACCCCAACTGGATTCCCTTTTTTTCTTCTATTTTATTTGACTTTCAAAATGAGAATGTTTCCATCAACCACGACGTAATACAGGTGCCTAAAGAAAAAGTATCGCAACTTCTAGTAAAAGGGATTATGAATTTATTAGAAATTTGGATTGTCCAACCAGAGCCAACTCCTCCTGAACAATTTGTCCAGACATTTTTATTCGTTATTCATTTTCCTATTTCAAGCTATGTTGCCAGAGCAGAGAACCCTCAAGAGCAATTGCCGACATCTCTATTTTCGGAATAAGAAATTTTTAAAAATAGAAAACACCTTCACCAAGATCTAACTGACTAGACCTTAGTGAGGGTGTTTTTATTCATTTATACGATAATAAAAGGTGCCCTGTTCGTCAAAAGTATTCATTCCAACTCCAGCCCAAATTCGATCACGCGCTATGTCTGAGTTGTCTTGAAAATTCTCCTTATCTGCTATTTTGACTCCCTTGGGAATGAACTCCAGCAGAAAACCGCCAGTCTCTCCTCCGTAGACACCACCAGAAGCTGTTCCATAATCTGTCAGAGAAGCACCATAGAGTTCATAGCTGTCAGAAACCAGCCCCTTAGCATCAAACACTAACTGATTTCCAGCAGCATCCTGCCAAGTTCCCTCTATACCAGAGTAGTCACCATTCACCAAGGCAGAAATGTCCATCGCTTCCTTCTCCTCTTTCGTCTGTTCTGAACTTGAATCCAGCGAACTCTGACTGCTGACCGCAGACGAACTGCTCTCTGGCTGCTGACTCGATTCTTGTTGCAGCGAGCTTGATGTCGACTGATTGGAATTTTCATTATTGTGTGAACAAGCCGCTAAAGTCACCACCATTATACAAATCAACAAAGAATAAACTGATTTTTTTCTCATGATTTCTCACTTTCTAAGTAAAATCTACTATCTAGTATAGACTTTTTCAACTCGTTTTACAAGGCACTCCCAAACTAGAATGGAACTTTAGATATTCTCTACTTGCAGAACTTTATAGATGGTTTTAGCTAAAGCTGCTTGATAATCTTCTACACTCAAGGGCCGATCTACTGTGACCTGAGCAGTCTTACTATCTAAATCCACAAGCACATCAGAGACCCCTTCTATTTTCAAAAAATGCCCGGTAACGTGCTTAACACAGTTTTGACAAGATACATGTTCTAATTGGACTTTTTGTTTCATGAGATTTCCTCCAGTATTTTCTTAGTATTTTTGAACTTTTCTAAAGCATACACGCCTATTTAGCCTTAAAACGGTTGAGGCGCAGCGCATTGGCAACAACTGAGACAGAACTAAGGCTCATAGCCAGCCCTGCCAGCATAGGATTAAGCAGGGGACCGCCAAAGAGGTGTAGCAGCCCCATGGCAACAGGAATGCCCAGCGTATTGTAAGCAAAAGCCCAGAAAAGATTTTCCTTGATATTTTTTATAGTTGCCTGACTGAGCTGGATGGCCTTGACTACATCCTGCAACTCACTATGCATCAGTACAATATCCGCTGATTCGATGGCTACATCAGTACCGGATCCAATCGCAATCCCCACTTCTGCTTGGACGAGGGCTGGGGCATCATTAATGCCGTCTCCAACCATGGCTACTTTCTTCCCTCGTTCCTGCAGTCTTTTCACAGCATCTGCCTTACCGTCTGGCAGAACCCCAGCAATGACTTGTTTAATACCGACCATCTGAGCAATAGCGGCTGCTGTTTCCTGACGATCCCCCGTCAGCATCAAGACTTCCAATCCCAATTCCTGTAGCTGTCTGATGGCTACTGGGCTGTTTTCCTTAATGGTATCTGCCACAGCCAGAAGTCCTGCTAAACAACCATCTACAGCCAGTAGCATGACAGTTTTACCCTGATGAGAAAGAGCCCGTAGGCGCTGTTGAGCCTGACTCGCATCAACTTGGTAATCCGCCATCAAAGCTTCATTCCCAATCAAGATCGTCCGTTCTTCCACCCGAGCCCTCAGACCACGCCCTGAGATGGATTGAAAGTCACTGACAGGAGACAGAATAACACCTTCTTCCTCAGCGGTTGCTAGCAGAGCCCGAGCCAAAGGATGCTCCGAATGCTGTTCGCCACTAGCAACCAGACGCAGCAACTCAGCCCGTGGCAAATCCCCAAAGACTTCAAGGTCTGTCAGGCTAGGCCGGCCGGCGGTGATAGTCCCTGTCTTATCTAAAACAACTGCATCCAACTGATAGGCCGCTTCTAGAGCTTGACCAGATTTGATAAGAATGCCATTTTCAGCTCCCTTACCTGTCCCGACCATAATAGCTGTCGGAGTCGCCAGACCCAGCGCACAGGGACAGGCAATGACCAGGACCGCAATGAAAATAGACAGGGAGAAGGAAAGACTCTGACCAGCCAGGAAATACCATCCCAGACCTGCCACAGTCGCCAATCCTAAAACAATCGGAACAAAATAAAGCGATATCTTGTCAGCTAATGCTGCAATGGGAGCCTTGGACCCCTGAGCTTCTTCTACCAAACGAACAATCTGTGCCAGAGTCGTATCGGCCCCCACCTTGGTCGCTTCGTAGTCAATGGTTCCAGTCTGATTTAGGGTCGCACTGGTAATCATATCTCCTATCTTCTTTTCTACCGGCAGACTCTCACCAGTCATCATAGACTCATCTACATAGGTCTGTCCCTCCGTCACAACCCCATCCACCGGCATACGTTCACCCGGCTTAATGCGGACAATATCTCCAAGCTTAATCTCCTCCGTATCAATGAGCACAGCCTGACCATAGCGAATCACTGTCGCTTGACTGGGCAGGAGTTTAATCAGACTTTGAATAGCCTGCGAAGTCCGACCTTTGGCTGAGCTTTCCATGTATTTGCCCAGCAAAACCAGACTGATGATAACAGAAACCGACTCAAAATAAAGCTGATGGACAAAGGCATGCTGGCCAGCAAAAACTTGACCGCTCGCATAAAGGCTATAGAGAAAGGCTGCTCCTGTCCCCACAGCAATCAGACTATCCATATTCGGATGCCTCTTGATGAGATTGCGCACACCTCTCTGATAAAAGCCACGTCCGACCCAGAGGGCCGGTAGAGTAAGCAAAAGATGAGCCAAAACAAAAGTCAGCGGAGCCTGCGTATGATCCAAAAAGCTCGGCTGGGGTAAGCCAATCATACTCCCCATGGAAATATAGAGTAAGGGCAGAGTCGCTGTAAAAAGTAGCTGAATCTGCCTTTTTTTCTTGTCCAGCACTGCTGCCTTGGCCTCTGCCTCTCGGCCATATTCCGCCTGCTGCCTCTCCCCTTTTTCTTCTGCCTGATAACCAGCCTCGGCTACAGCAACCAATACCTGTTGGCTATCAAACCCCGCCTTAGGTAGCAAGCTCAGCCGCTCTGTTGCCAGATTAACACTGACTTCCTCAACCGTTGCCAAGTCCTTAACCGCCATCTCCACCGCCATAGCGCAAGCAGCGCAGGTCATACCAGAGATTCTGTATTCTTTCTTCTCGCTCATCAATGCGCCCCCTTTCCGTGCCCGCAACGACACTGGCCTTGAGGGCAGTGACATTTAATTTCCAGCGGAGCCGAAACTCTTTTTTTGTCTATAACCTGACTGAGCCGCTCCAAATCACTCTGACTAAACTGGTGACTCTCAATCATTGATATCAACAACTCTCCGTGCTTGGTATTACAGATATTATCAAAAAGCGCCTGCCATGTACTTTCCAGATGATCCGCTTCCAAAATCCGAGCATCGTAGTAAAATTTACCCTCAATTTTTTCCATGGCAATGAACTCTTTGGTCTTCAGACGATTCAGGAGCGTCTTGATGGTTGCAGGCTTCCAAGCAAAATCTGCTTCCAAACGCGCTATAATCTCTGTACTGCGACTGTGCGGATAAGCCCACAGCACACGCATCACTTGCCATTCAGCTTGACTGATATTTTGCTGTTCCATTTTCTAGCACTTCCTTAGCATTTACGTTTGTAATTCACTTATTAGTTTACATCTGTAATCCTACTTTGTCAAGCATTGTTATCATCCATTAGGAAAGGAAAATCAAAAAAGAAGGCGGGCTAGTCCCGTCTTCTTGCTTTACTCACATTAGTGCGCCAACATCTCTTGGGCAATTTCCTGACCAGTCAACTTACTTGGATAGTAGGTTGGCCAGTTTTCCAGCTCATCAAAGAGTGCTTCCTGGCTCTCGCCGCCATAGAAGATATGGAAATGAGCTGCCTTGGTTGGTGCAATGTTGTGGTCGCTAAACTGAACATACTTGTACTGGCCAGCATCCGCATCTGTCGCTTCAAACATGAAGCGTACCCCTCGATTTCCCTTAGAGTAAGTCAGAGTGTGCTTACCAACGTATTTATACGTATATTTCTTGGATTTTCCATCTACCACAAATTCCATAGTCTTGTCTGTGATATTGATATTGGAAACATCTGTCTTGTAGCCCTTGTCATAATAGTCCTTGTATTCAGCTGCCGTCATTTTTCCAGTCAGCTTAGCCTTGTAGTCAAAGACTTGATCCAAGGTACCGTCCTGCAGATAAGGGTAAACAGACTGCCACTCACCAGCATAGTCAGACAAGGTCCGATCCTTGACGGCACTGTCTTCAAAGTAGCCGTTTTGGACTGTCTTATCGTCTTCTTCTTTCTCAGCTGCAATCTCCGCTCCCTCTTGGTCCGTCGTTTTCTTGAGAGCCTTTAGATTGGCCTGCATGATAGAAATATAGTCTGCCCCATCCTTGGTCTGCTCTTCGGTCAAGCTTTCCAGCGGATTCAAGACATCAAGTTCTACTCCTGTTTCCTTAGCCAGAGTAGAAGCCAGAGCCTGAGAGGCATTCTCTTCAAAGTAAATATACTTGATTTTATTTTTCTTGATATACTCGGTCAATTCAGCCAAGCGTGAAGCGGATGGTTCACTGTCTGGTGAAAGTCCAGAAATTGGCACCTGCTTCAAGCCATAGTCCAATGCCAGATAGTTAAAGGCTGCGTGCTGAGTGACAAAGCTCTTTTGCTTGGCATTAACCAAACCATCTTCATATTCCTTGTCCAAGGCTTCCAGCTTCTTGATATAAGCCGCTGCATTTTTCTCAAAAGCAGCTTTCTTTTCAGGATAAGCTTTGCTCAAGCTATCTCGGATATGCTCCACCATTTGAATGGCCCGCTTTGGAGACAGCCAAACGTGGGGGTCATACTCATGATGATGCCCCTCTTCACCATGGTCGTGGTCTTCTTCCTCTTCACCACCAGGCAACAGAAGCATATTTCCAGTCGCCTTGATAACCTTTTCTTCCTTATTTTTCAAGGTTTTTAGCAGTTCAGGAACCCAAGTCTCCATGTTTTCATTTTCATAGACAAAGGCATCTGCATCCTGAATAGTCGCAACTGCCTTAGCTGAAGGCTCATAATCATGCGGCTCTGTACCAGCCCCGATTAGAAGTTCAACATTGGCCTCATCTCCAGCGACCTGCTTAGTAAACTCATAAACAGGATAAAAAGTCGTGACAATATTGAGCTTGCCATCTGCATTTTTTTGATTGGAACAAGCTACTAAGAAAATACTCAGTAAACCCGCTAATAGTAAGCTAATTTTTTTCATTTTCTGCTCCTATCTCATAAATTTTTTGACCAGGTTGACCAGCAAGAACAAGCTGACGAAAATAATCGTAATGCTGGCACTAGCTGGTGTCTCTGCATAGTAAGAAATATAAAGTCCAGCAATCATACCAAAGAAACCAATGGCACTTGCCAGCAAAATGACCGACTTGAATTTTTTCCCAATCCGCAGGGCAATACTGGCCGGCAAGACCATAATGGTCGAAACCAGCAAGGCTCCCGCAGCCGGAATCATGAGGGCAATCGCAACACCCGTCACGATATTGAAGAGAATAGACATGGTCCGCACAGGCAGCCCATCCACAAAGGCCGTATCCTCATCAAAGGTCAAGATATACATGGGGCGAATGAAGAGGAAGGTCAAGACAAGCACCACAGCAGCAATGACAAAGAGAGAAATCACTTGCTCCGTGCTGATAGTCACAATGGAGCCAAATAGATACTGGTCCAGACTCATCGAGCTAGAACTCTTGCCCTTACTCATAACAATCAAGGAAATAGCTAAGCCAGTTGACATAAGAATGGCTGTCCCGATTTCCATGAAATTCTTATAGATAGTTCGCAGATACTCTAAAAATACTGCTGCGACAATGACGACAAGCACCGTTGTGAGAGTGGGCGATAGCCCAAGAACCAAGCCAAAAGCCACACCCGCCAGTGAAACGTGGCTGAGCGTGTCACTCATAAGGCTCTGCCGACGTAAAATCAGGAAAGTCCCCAGAATTGGTGAGAAGAGGCTCATGGCAATAACTGCCAAAAAGGCTCGCTGCATAAAATCATAGGAAAATAAATTAAGCATGGCTCACCTCCTGTCTGCTGTCACTTTCATGCACATTGAAACAGCGCCAAGGCGAGTCCTGATTACGAACCAGATGAATGTTGCGGTCAGCATATTTACGAACTTCCTCCGGATCGTGCGTAATCATCAAGACAGCCTTCCCATGCTTATGAGCACTATGGTGCATGAGCTTGTAAAATTCATCCTTACTGCCTGCATCCATCCCTGTTGTCGGCTCATCTAGGACAAAAATATCTGGATCTGAAGCAAACATCCGAGCAATCACAGCTCTCTGCTTCTGGCCACCAGAAAGTGAACCAATCCGCTTATCCCGATGTTCCCACATTCCAACCGACTCTAGACTAGCCTTGATATGCTCCTCATCGTGTTCATTCAAACGGCGAAACCAGCCCTTGCGCGGATAGCGCCCAGACTGGACAAATTCGTAAACCGTACTAGGAAAACCCGCATTAAAACTAGCAATCTGCTGAGGAAGATAAGCAATCCGCAGTTTCTTACCTCGCTCATTGGTCTTGGAAATCTTAACTTCCCCATGCTTAGGCTGCAAAATTCCCAAACTAGCCTTGACAAGTGTCGTCTTAGCAGCCCCATTCTCCCCCGTCAAGGTTACAAACTCGCCACTATCCAGAAAATAGTGAATATGCTCCAACACAGGCTCCTTGTCATAGTAAAAGGACAGATTTTCCACTGTGATATATCTCATTTCCCAATTTCTCCAATCAAACCATCCAAAAATTTCACAATTACTTCCTGCTCATCAGAAGAAAATTGCTCTGCCAATCTATGGTAGGTGTCTAAGGTGTGCACATGATGGTGCTGATGCTCTTCCGCAATCGGTCGCGCCAAGTCAGTCAAACGATAAAAAGTCACACGAGCATCTTTCTTATCCTTGAAAGTTTGCAACATCTTTTGCTCCACCAAAGCCTTAACAGCTTTAGTCACAGCAGCCTGGCTAACATTCAGCCGTTTCGCCAGATCAGAATTTGCCAAAGATTCCTGAGACAAAAGCATCAAAATGTGCTCCTGCGTGTTCGTTAGCCGTACATCACTCATACAAGAACCGATCAAAATTTCATGTTGATTCTCAGCTGTCAATATGACCTCATTCAAAAAATGATTAATCTTATGTGCTAAATCCGTCATTTCTCTCCACTCCTTTAACCGGTTAATTTTTTACTAGTTAAGTATATCACAAAAAATAAAAGAATCAAGTTCCAATTTAAAAATATACATTGTTTTGCCAAGAATGAGCCAATATGCGACAACTCTGAACGATTCTGAATCACACAAAAAAATAATTTCCAAAAGCAGGCATGTTTTGAAAAGATAAACTGGCTCTATAATTTCTGTAGTGGGTAAATCCACCGCAGGGATTATGGAGCCTATTTTGTTGTAGAAAAAAAGTCCCATAAGACCTATAATGAAAAGCAACGAAACCATCATTAGAAAGAATCTTATGGAACAATTAAATTTTATCACAAACCTACTCGAAATTAAAGACAAAAATATCATCATTCTAGATT
>NZ_CABPTS010000033.1:0-10120 GCF_902460385.1 Streptococcus sp. Marseille-P7376 | reverse complement strand
GGATTTCGGAACTTTGACAACTTTAGAACTAGAATTCTCATCACTTTGAATATCAAAAAGGAGAGAACCAATTCGGTCCTCTCCAGATGTTAGCTGACATCAACCCACTACAGTTGACAAAGAGCCATAAAAAAATGTATGGAATCCTTTCCTGATTCCATACATCTTCAATTTCGTTTAGTCCTTATCTATTTGAGGTAAAAAAATCGTAAAGCGCATCCATCTATTCTCAACAGCTTCAAAGCGATAAGTGAGATGGTGCTTTTCTAAAATTTGCTGAACTATGAAGAGCCCCAGTCCTGTACCGCCATCTTTCCGATTGCGACTATAGTCCGGTCGATAAAATGGCTGGAAAATCTGCTGAATCTGTGACTCGTCCAGTACTTTCTCAGCTTCATTTTCTACGATTAACATCCTATCGTCTAGGCGAACCAAAACTTCTCCACCTTCCACTGTATAATGAAAGGCATTATCAATCAGATTTTTAATCGCTTTGAGTAAATAGGTCTTATTTCCCCGAACTGTCGCTTCTGAAAGTTGAACGTTAAAGCGATAATGCTTGAGATCAGCCAGAATCTTGTAAGTGCTGATATTTTCTTCAAGCAGCTTTTTCAAAGAGAAGGTTTCTCGTTCTGTCTCCGTCGTCATCTCCAGTTTTGAAATAGCCAGAATAGACTGGACTAAGTCCGACTGTTCTTCTAAGATTTCGCGGCACTTCTGCAGATACTTATCACGATCTTTAAACTCACCCACGCCATAAATCATCCCGTCAATCATTCCCATCATGCTGGTAATTGGCGTTTTCAGTTCGTGGGAAGTCATACGGAGAAATTCTGCTTTTTCGCGCTCGCTTTCTGCGACTTTTTCATTTTCCAAGCGCAGAGCTTCCATACTAGCTAATAAATTCGTATATAAATGATTAATATCCTGAGCCAAATCGGCTATCTCGTCTTGCCCTTTTACTTGACACAAGACATCTGGAAGCAGGGTCGTCATTTGACGGGTGCTCGACGATATATCCTTGATCCGCTGGCTGGAAGTCCGGCTATAGAGATAGGCAACTACGCCTCCTAGACTCAGCGACAAAAATAGCACAAAAGGATAGAGATTAAGCAAAATCCGGCTGGCATCCGACACTGGCTGCAAAGAATACTCACCTCTCAGGACAACTTCCTTACCATCTGAAGTCCGAAAGCTTTCTGACAGGGTCTTGCTCTCATAGTCACTGCTAGGAATCGTTGGGACAATTGTCAGCTGTAGCGAGCTTTCTCCGCCATCCTCAAGAGAGGGATACAGAATCGTATTGTCTTGAGCCAGCAAGGTAAACCAAATCTGATTATTTTTTTTGCTATAGTTGCTCAAAAGCTCACTGATTTCCTGACTAGACTTTCCTTTAACCTGCTTGGCAACCTGATCAAACTCTCGCTGGGCTTCGCCACCCTTGACCTGCTGGTAATAAACCGGCATAGCAAAGTAAAGACTAGCCAGCACGATGGTCACTACCACAAAAATGATGGAGGAAGTCAGAAGGAAATTCTTTTTGACAATTTTCACTTGTCTTCTCCTCCAAGCTGGTAACCCATACCTGTGATCGTTTTCAGAGGAATGCCTGGAATTTTCTTACGAATATTCTTGATATGATTATCCAACACTCGGCTATCTAGTTCACTATAGCCCCAAATGGTATTCATCAGCTGATCGCGCGTCACCAAGTGGTCCTTTCTCTTGGCCAGAGCCTGCAAGATTTCATACTCTTTCTTGGTCAGAGGCATCTTTTCGCCATGCCAATAAACCGTGCAGTCATCAATGGAGACTGTCAGCTCACCGACAGCAATTTCTGAAGCAACGGTATTCCGACGCAGAATATTCTCAATCCGTTTGACTAAGATCAGCGGTGAAAAAGGCTTGGTCACATAATCACTAATGAGGTGATTAAAGCTGACTAGCTGGGTGTACTCGTCATCTAGTGCCGTCAGAATCATGACGGGAATTTGAGAAGTCTTGCGAATTTCTTTGAGCACGTCCAGTCCACTCATGGTCGGCAACATCATATCCAAAATGACTAAGTCAAAAGACTCTGCTTCAAATTGAAGCAAAGCCTCGCCTCCATCAAAGACTGGTGTAACAGCATAGTTACTTTCTTTTAAAAATTCACAAATGACTTGATTAATCGTAGTATCATCTTCCACTACTAAAATCTTTTGCATATATGCTTGATTCTCCTTTATTTATTCAAATCGCAGGGCTTCAATTGGATCCAGCTTGGATGCTTTCACAGCCGGCAGGAGCCCAAACACTACTCCTATTATACAACAAAAGAGCAAACTTACAAAGACCGAAAAGAGGGATAAAATATATGGATAGGCTAAAGACTGGGTAATAGCAAAGCCAGAGGCAATTCCAGCAATTACACCAATAACACCACCCATCAGAGTCAGGATGACCGCTTCGATCAGAAACTGCTTAAGAATAATCTTGCGCCGAGCTCCCAGAGCCTTTTTAATCCCGATTTCACGCGTCCGCTCCGTCACTGACACCAGCATAATATTCATAACACCGATACCTCCAACTAGGAGAGAGATGCTAGCAATACCCGCCAATAGTACAAAGTTGGACTTGTTGAGATTTTCCAGCTGCCGTTCAAATTCCTGCAGGTTCAGCACACCAAACATATAGTCTGACTGCGATATCTGCTGATTGAGATAGTCACTGACCTTCTTAGCCACCTTCTTCAAATCATCGGCTTTATGGGTTTGGACCGTTACTTCTGGACTGACATTGATGGTATCAAAAATCCGGTGCCATTGTTGGAGAGGAATATAAGCCACCTTTTCCGAACCAGAGGTTAAACCACTCTGCTCAGTAGACTCAAATACGCCGATGACTTTAAATGGGTTGCCCATGACTTCTACATACTTACCGATGCCATCTCCATTAGGAAAGAGGGTATCATAGAGCGTCTTTTCTAGATAGGTCACTTGCTCTTGATTTTTGAAGGCTTCTGAGTCAAAGCCCTCACCTTCCAACAAACGTTGTTGCTTGATGTCAGCGACCGACTGCGAAACCGCCTGAACCTTCCCAGATGACTTCTGACTGAGATAGTAAATCTTTTCGTCCGTACCATAGGTCATCAAAGCATTTTTAACTCCAGGGATTTCCTTGATCTTAGCTAAAACATCCTCTCCCATAAAGGGAATATAAGAAGGCTTCTGAGCTTGGGATTTTTCCGGAATGGTCGGATCAATCGAACTTTTCTTGTCATAGACGACCTTGATTGTATTATTGTTACCGCCGATAAGCTGACGTTTTGTATTTTCCGTATTTCCTTCAATGATGGAAAAAATAGCAATAATAGCACCAATCCCGATGATAATCCCCAGCATGGTCAGCATAGAGCGCATTTTATGCGACAGGATGGAGTTTAGAGCTACAAAAATATCTTCCATATAGCCCCCTTCTATCCTAATGCCCTAGTCTCTATATTACCGTCCCGCAAAACAACCGTTTGTTTGCAAAGCTGGGCAACTTCCGGCTCGTGGGTAATGATGACAATAGTCTTACCTTGTTCATTAAATTGCTTGAAAAGCTCCATAATCTGAACACTGGTCTTAGTATCCAGCGCTCCAGTCGGCTCGTCTCCCAAAATAAAGCTGGGATTGGTCACCAAGGCACGCGCAATAGCTACCCGCTGCTTTTGACCACCGGACAACTCCATAGGCTTAAAGTCACTTCTTTCTTCCAAACCGACCAGACGCAGCATTTCCAAGGCGCGTTCTCGTCTCTCTTTTTTAGGAACTTTCATGTAAGTCAGAGGTAATTCTACATTTTGGCAGGCTGTCAGCTTGGGCATGAGGTTAAAATTTTGAAAAACAAAACCAATCTTCTGATTACGCAAATCGGACAGCTGATTGTCGGACAGATCAGAGACATCAGTCCCTTCGATATGGTAGGTCCCTGAGTTCGCCTTATCTAGGCATCCGATGATGTTCATCAGGGTGGACTTGCCAGATCCGGACGGCCCCATAATCGCTAGAAAATCCCCCTCTTTCACATGCAGATCAATTCCTTTTAAAATCGGAAATTCCTGACTGCCCTGCTGATAAGATTTGTGGATATCCTTAAGCTTTAACATTCTGTCCTACCTCCATCCCTTCTTCCATGCCCTCTTTTGGTGTCGAAATGGTATCCTGCATTGTCAGACCTTCTGTAATCTCCACCAAACGGTCGGAAACTTTCTGAGTCTTAACTTCCTGCATTTTCAGCTTCTTGCCATCTACTTTCCAGACATAGGTTTTACCATTTTTGCTGAAGGTATAAGATTTATTAACCACTACCTTGCCGGCCTCAGGAGCATTTTCTACAACATTGACATAAGAATGGGAGCCTATCAATGGCATTTCTCCGCCTTGATCCAGCTCAACAGTATAAGGGTACTTGCCTTGGTTGGGGTTTTCCTGTTGTTTGTTTCCGCCGTTGCTATTTCCGGTATTTGCTGTTGTCAAAGTACCGACCTGGGTCACCGTGCCACTCCAGCGTTTCTTCGGATCCTTACGGTCCACGACATCCACTCTCTGTCCCACGCTCAACTTCTCACGGTCAAATTCACTGACAGACCCTTTGATTAAAGTTTTGGACTTGTCCATGATTTCAATAAAGTTTTCTTCTTCTTTTTTGGTCTTGGACTGAGTTGGCAAATCTTCATTCATGGATGTAATGGTTCCAGCTGTATCGGCTGTTACGGTATCATACTTCATCCGATCTGATTCCGTCTGAGCGGTCACCTGAGCCTTTTCAGCCTCAATCTGAGCTGTCGTCACTTCATTGTCAGCAGTCTTTGCATCAGTGAGTGCTTGAGCCAGCTCGTCTTCGGCAGATTTTATCTGCTCCAGCAGAGACTCGTCTTGACTAGAATTATATTTTCCCTTGAGTGCATTGAGACTAGCCAGCTTACGGTTATAGGTTTCCCATTTGATAGCGGCGCTATTTTGAGCAGTTGTAATGGCGTTGGCCTTAGACTGGGCGTCGTATTGAGCTGACTGGGCTGTCAGTTCCTGCGATGTCACATAGGAGAAGAGAGGTTGACCTTGTGTCACTGTATCGCCATTTTTGACAAATACTTCCTTGACTTCTCCCTTGGAAGGGTCAATCTTGACCTTACTGCTATTGTTAGCAACTACTTCCCCAGATAAAACTAGGCTTGTTTTCTTACTGTTATTGACAGCTTCCTGAACCGTCAGCGAATCAATCTTTTTATCTACCATTTGCATGGCCTGTTGCTGATTGACCTGCTTGAGAAGCACATAGCCTCCCAGACCAGCACAAGCAAGAATGACTGTGCTGCCCAATATAATGGTTTTACGATTCATTTTTTTTCTTCGAAACATATTGCCTCCAACCTACAAGTTTTATCTTTTATTCACTAGCTGATTCAGATTCATCCGTTGGCATTTCTTCACCGTCAGCTGGGATCTGAATAACATTTCCGTCTGGCATCGTGTATTCTGTCACTTCCTTGCCGTCTACTGTCTTAGTTTTTTGGTCAACAGCGTCTTTCTTGAAGTCCACTTGTTTGCCGTCAATGACTTCTTGATTATCTGCATTTTTAGATCCACATGCGGCTAAAAAGAATCCAGACATTCCGATAAGGGCAACAAGCATAGCAATTTTTTTTGTGTTCATTTGATTTCTCCTTTGTTTTAGAAAACAGGAATTTTGAGCTTTCCTGATTGTATTTGTTTTTTTGAACAATTCCATTCTATCAAAGCAGTCTATCCCCTTCCTAACCGCTATCTGTTTTTTGTCTGTTTTTTAGAACTGATACTATTCTTTTAAAAACAGGTCTTATCCTATGGCTAAACCCCTTTCAACTGATTTTATGGTATAATAGAGTGATCTATTTTAAAAGAATGAGGTGTAGAAATGACTCAAACAGTTTATTTTGGAACATATACCCGCCGAGATTCGCAAGGAATTTACAAGGCAGAATTTGATACTGAAAAGGGACAGCTATCAAACTTGGAGTTAGTAGCTGAAGAACCAAGCCCCACCTATCTAGCCTTTGACCAAGCTGGTCATCTTTACACAGTTGGTGCAGAAGATGGACAAGGTGGAGTTGCTGCCTATGACCAAAAGGCTCAGCTGCTCAATCGTGTGGTGGAAGACGGCGCTCCGCTTTGCTATGTCGCTGTTGATGAGGAGAGAGGTCTTGTTTACGGAGCCAACTACCACAAAGGACAAGTGCTGGTCTACAAGCGGCAGGAAGATGGCAGCCTAAAGCTGGCTGATTCGGACACTCATATCGGCCAAGGTCCTCATGCCAACCAATCCTCTGCCCATGTCCATTATACTGACCTGACACCCGATCAATACCTGATTACTTGTGACCTCGGAACGGATCAAGTAACCACCTACGATGTGACAGAAGCTGGAAAACTGAATAAACTTGATACATACACATGTGCTGCTGGAGCTGGAGCACGCCACATTGTCTTTCATAATCACCATAAATTGGCCTACCTCATCTGCGAATTAAACTCAACCATTGAAGTGTTGATTTACGATGGCGTTGGGCAGTTTGAGCACCTGCAGACCATCTCAACTCTCCCAGAAGGATTTGATGAATTTAATGGTACAGCAGCCATTCGCCTCTCTGCAGACGGCAAGTTCCTTTACGGCTCTAACCGCGGTCATGATTCGATAGCCGTTTATCAAATTCTGGCTGATGGAAGTTTGCAGCTTGTCGAAATCACGCCAACAAACGGCAAAAATCCGCGCGATTTCAATATCACACCTGATCAAAATTATATCATCGCTGTCCATCAAGACTCCGACAATGCAACTATCTTCAAACGCGATACTGAAACAGGAAGATTGACTGAGTTATCTCATGATTTCTATATACCAGAAGCTGTCTGTGTTACTTTCAAATAAGCAATTGTAAAATGTGATTTTTCAAAAAAGTTCAATAAGGCGCCTTCGCACAGCTCCAAGCGTTGCTTTTGAATCGATCTGCTAGAAAACAACACCTTTTATAAGCAGTCAATTTAACTCTTATTACAGCATTGACTCATCTTACTGTAAGTCTCTACTGCTTCCACCTCACTGTTACAAGCAAGCTGAAAACCATAAAAGAAAAACAACAAACAACCCAGCTCCAGAATTTTTCTGGAAATAGAGCTTGTTTGTTGTTTTTGTATCAAGTAAAATACTTATTTCACTGCTGCTTTCAAAGCCTCTACCTTATCCAACTTTTCCCAAGGCAGGTCAATGTCTGTCCTACCCATGTGGCCATAAGCTGCCGTCTGACGATAGATCGGACGTTTCAAATCCAGCATTTGAATGATACCGGCCGGACGCAGGTCAAAAATCTGACGAACCGCTTCCTGCAGCTTGCTTTCTGCAACTGCTCCAGTTCCAAAAGTATCGATGCGTACAGAAACCGGCTGAGCCACACCAATAGCATAAGCTAACTGCACTTCCGCTTTCTTAGCCAGTCCAGCAGCAACGATGTTTTTAGCGATGTAGCGAGCTGCGTATGAAGCAGAGCGGTCGACCTTTGTTGCATCCTTACCAGAAAAGGCACCGCCGCCGTGACGAGCATAACCGCCGTAAGTATCCACAATAATCTTGCGTCCTGTCAAGCCAGAGTCCCCTTGAGGACCGCCGATTACAAAACGGCCGGTTGGATTGATGAAGAATTTTGTCTTCTCATCCAAATACTGGGCTGGGATAACCGCTTTAATCACTTTTTCGATCACATCACGATGAATCTCTTCATTGGTCACTTCTGGGTCATGCTGAGTCGAAATAACCACCGTATCCACGCGCACAGGCTGGTCATTTTCATCATACTCAACGGTCACCTGTGACTTCGCATCTGGACGCAGATAGGCAATCTCTCCTGATTTGCGCAACTCTGCCAATCGACGGACTAGCTTGTGACTGAGCGAGATGGGCAGCGGCATGAGCTCTGGCGTTTCATCCACTGCAAAGCCAAACATAAGCCCCTGATCTCCAGCTCCAATCAAGTCCAGCGGATCTTGGTCCGCATTCCCACGAACCTCCAAAGCTTCATTGACACCCTGAGCGATATCTGGCGACTGCTCTACTAGAGACGGATGCACACCGACCGTCTCTGCTGAAAATCCATACTCTGTATTGGTGTAGCCAATCTCTGCAATGGTATCACGAACCACACGGTTAATGTCTACATAAGCTGTAGTCGAAATCTCACCAAAAACATGAACAGAGCCTGTATAAACAGCTGTTTCAGCAGCCACATGGGCATCTGGATCCTGACTCAAGACAGCATCCAAAATAGCATCGGAAATTTGGTCTGCAATCTTATCGGGATGTCCCTCCGATACAGACTCAGACGTGAAAAGTTTACGTTCTGACATAAAAATGTCCCCCCTTAAAAAATATTAAACAAATAAACAAACTCCAAAATGATTGCAAATCATATCACCTACGAGTTACGACGCGAAAGAAATAAAACGATACTTTTTTATTTCTGAAGCTAGTAAGACGCATCGGTTGACCGCAATATAGGGGCAACCGTAGAATGACGAGCGACTTTGGAGCCGTCATTGTTTGCGAGTTACAAAGTACTGATAGAAGTTTCCTACCATCTTATCGGGACTATATAACCTTTTCATTATATCACTTTTCTCTAAAAAATTCAGAATCTTTTAAATAGAAAAAGCTATAATCAGAAACTATAGCTTTATTGCAATGATAAACTAAGGGCAGCTTGCTAACAACTCTTCAACTTCCGCCTTACCGATAGCATCACCAGCTTGGTCAAAAAGTCTGATAGCAGCCTCAAAGTTGGATCTTGCTGCTTGTAGATTTCCCAAAGCTTGAGCAATTTCACCCAAGCCTCGGCAACTACATGCATGATTTACCACATCATCTGACTCCATAGAATAGATATGTGACTTTTGCATAAAATCCTGAGCTTGAGCCAACCTGCCTAATTTAAGATTTAGGTAGCCTAGCTCATAGAGATTAACTGATTGACGATAATGGTCATCTGGGAAATACATCGCTAGGAAAGCAGCTTCTTTTTCAATCCACTCTAAAGCTTGACAAAAATCTCCCGCAGCTCTAGCAACATAACCTAGCTGATGATAAGCGATATGCTCATTTTCTCTATCACTTTCTTTCTGAGCCTGAATCAGATAAGCCTCTAAATTTGCAAAAGCGTTCTGATAATCCTGCCTTTCTACAGCTAGATAGGCCCGTAAATTCCAGCGACTAAAGGAATCTTTTTCCAGCTGCTGCTCTAGTTCTTCGGCCTTATTTAACTGTCCTTCAAAGAAATACTGCCAAGCGGCTGCCAATTTATCATTCATCTGCCTTCTCCTTTTACCTCCAGAACTTCTCGCCTAAACCAACTCTGTCTGAGCAATGGCTTCTTTCACATCTTCCAGTGGCAAATGAACTAATTCCACCTCTTTTTCCTTGTAGAGATATTGAGCATAGTCATCTATGCGATATTGGTTGATGTAGACCACCCGTTTGCAACCTACCTGAAGCAGCTGCTTGGTACAGTTGAGACAGGGAAAATGGGTCACATAAGCCGTAAAGCCTTTAGGCACGCCCCGCTCAGCTCCCTGCAAGATGGCATTGACCTCCGCATGCAAGGTCCGTACACAATGACCATCAATGACCAAACACTCATGATCAATACAGTGCTCCGTTCCTGAAACGGAGCCATTGTAACCGGTCGATATGACCTTATTATCCTTGACTAAGACCGCTCCGACCTTGGCGCGTTTGCAGGTCGAACGATTGGCAATCAAAAGCGCCTGTGCTGCAAAATATTCATCCCAAGCTAACCGATTTGACATCATCATTCACTCCTCCATCCATTCTCACTATATTATACTAAAACACTTGGCGATTGTCACCCTAACAAGAAAAAAGGGCTCTATAATTTCTGTAGTGGGTAAATCCACCGCAGGGATTATGGAGCCGATTTTGTTGTAGAAAAAAAGTCCCATAAGACCTATAATGAAAAGCAACGAAACCATCATTAGAAAGAATCTTATGGAACAATTAAATTTTATCACAAACCTACTCGAAATTAAAGACAAAAATATCATCATTCTAGATT
>NZ_CABPTS010000032.1:0-16344 GCF_902460385.1 Streptococcus sp. Marseille-P7376 | reverse complement strand
ACAGATTTTCGATCAACGTAAGATTGATGTGGAACCTGTCTTTGGGCAGATAAAGGCTTATTTGGGTTACAAGAGATGTAACCTAAGAGGCAAGCGTCAGGTGAAAATTGACATGGGTTTAGTGCTCATGGCCAATAATCTCCTTAAATACAATAAGAGAACGGTTCAAATTTAAAAAGCTAGAGTTCCATAATTGGGAATCTCTAGCTTTTTTGTGACTGAGAACTATTTTGTCTCAGACTCTTGTTTTGGCTCCTTGTCAACTATAGTACATTTGCTAATGATAAGGGAAACTGATTTCTTTTAAAATTGATTTGGGAAAGGGTTAACAAAAGAATATTTTTTGGAAAAATGTTACAATGAGATGATAAATCAAAGGAGTCGTATATGGAACATAAAGAAAAAGATTTTAGCTTATCCTGGTTTTTCAGATGGTTCTTAGATAATAAGGCTATTACCGTATTTTTGGTTACTTTACTCATCGGTTTGAATATTTTTGTTCTGAGTAAAATTAGTTTCATTTTTACCCCAGTAATTGAATTTATTGGCGTGATTATGTTGCCGGTAATTTTGGCTGGTCTGCTTTATTATCTGCTTAATCCTATCGTTGATTTTATGGAAAAGTATAAAATCAATCGTTTAGTGGCCATTACAATCGTCTTTGTATTGATTGGTTTATTAATTGTATGGGGCTTGGCTGTTGCTATTCCAAATTTGCAGCATCAAGTGGTTAGTTTTTCCAAAAATGTTCCCACTTATCTCAAGCAAGCCAATAAAATGATTGATGATGTTTTGACCAACTATATTTCGGATGATTTGAAGCCACAGATTGAGGAGTTTACGAATAATCTATCTACTCAAATAGCTACGTGGGCCAGTAATTTTTCATCTAGAGCAGTCAATTGGGCTAGCAATTTGATTAGTACGGCTTCGCAAATCATTGTGGCCATTATCATTATGCCTTTTATCCTTTTCTACCTTCTACGTGATGGGAAAAATCTCAAAGGCTATGTGGTTCAGTTCTTACCTACTAAATTCCGCGAATCATTTGGTCAGGTCATGACGGATGTCAATACTCAGCTGGCTAATTATGTTCGTGGTCAGGTGACAGTAGCCATGATTGTGTCTTTTATGTTTATGATTCTTTTCAAAATCATCGGCCTACGTTATGGTGTGACTCTGGCTGTTGTTGCAGGAGTTTTGAACTTAGTACCTTATTTGGGAAGCTTTCTTGCCATGTTGCCGGCCTTAGTTCTAGGTTTGATTGCTGGACCGCTCATGCTTTTGAAGGTGATTGTTGTCTTTATTGTCGAACAGACGCTTGAAGGCCGTTTTGTTTCCCCGCTGATTTTGGGTAGCCAACTAAGTATTCATCCGATTACTATTTTATTTGTTTTGCTGACATCGGGTTCCATGTTTGGCATCTGGGGTGTTTTGTTGGGGATTCCTGCCTATGCCTCCGCCAAGGTTGCCATTACAGCGCTCTTTAAGTGGTACAAGAAGGTTAGCGGTTTGTATGAAGAAAGTGTTCAAGAACTAGGAGAAGACAGTGAGTAATAGCGAACAGATGCTAACAGCCCTGCAAAATCAAGATTTGGCACAAGCTGAGAAGTATTTTGAAGAGGCTCTGGTTCAAGATTCCAATCAAGAACTATTAGAGTTAGCCGATTACTTGGAAAGTATCGGCTTTTTCCCTCAGGCTAAGCGAATTTATGAGAAACTGGCTCCATTTTATCCGGAATCCTATATCAGTCTGGCAACAATTGCTGGTGACGATGGAGATTTGGAGGAGGCATTTGCCTATTTGGAGGAGATTGACCCGACTAGTGAATGGTATGTGGCGGCTCTCTTGGCCAAGGCTGATCTCTATCAGCTAGAAGGATTGCCAGATGTGGCTCGGGAGAAATTGCTGGAAGCTGCCCAACTGTCGGATGAACCTTTGGTGACATTTGGTTTGGCAGAAATTGAGTTTGAATTGGAAAATTTTGCCCAAGCCATCAAGGAATATGCTCAGTTGGATAATCGCTCTATCTACGAGCAGACAGGCGTATCTATCTATCAGCGAATCGGGCTTTGTTATGCCAGTCTGGGGAAAATCGAAGCAGCTATTGAATTTTTGGAAAAGGCTGTCGAGCTGGAATATGATGAAGAGACTGTCTATGAGTTGGCGGCTATCTTGTATGGTCAAGAGGAGTACCAAAAAGCCAATCTTTACTTCAAGCAGCTGGATACAATTTCACCAGATTTTGAAGGCTATGAGTATGCTTACGCGCAGTCTCTCCATGCAGAGCATAAGACTGAGGAAGCCTTGGCAATGACTGAGCAAGGCTTGACCAAAAATCCTTTCGAGACTCGCCTCTTGCTCCTTGCTTCGCAGCTATCTTATGAGCTGCATGATGTCGAACAGGCTGAGAACTACCTGCTAGCAGCTCAGGACAATGCTGATGATTTGGAGGAAATTGCTCTGCGCCTGACCAATCTCTATCTGGAGCAGGAACGTTACGAAGAAGTTTTAGCTTTTGAGAATCAGGATGTAGACAATGTCTTGACCCGCTGGAATCTGGCGCGTGCTTACCAGGCATTGGAAAACGTGGAGAAAGCTGGGGAGCTTTATCAGGAACTGGCAGCTGACTTGCAGGGAAATCCTGAATTTCTAGAAGAATTTGTTTATCTATTACGCGAGTTGGGTTGTGTGAAAGAAGCCAAAGTAGAGGCTGGCAAATATCTGAGTTTGGTTCCAGACGATACTGCTATGGCAGATTTGTACGAAAGTTTGTAGAATTTTCACTTCATAAAAAAGACGCAGAAATGATGCGTCTTTTTGAATAGCTTTATTGAAGGTTTAATTTATGTTTGCAAATGAAGTAAACAGCAAAATAGAAACCGATAATTTTGATGATTTCATAGATATAAGCAAAGGAGAATATAAATGATTTCAAAACTGACCTGCCTAAAAAAGTGTAGTATAATTCGTTGAACCAACCGAAGAAACCACCATTTGGAATGAAGAGACTGATGCTTCCCAAGATAATCCATAAAAGAAAAGCAAAAAGGATAGACATCAGAATGCGGTTATTTTTAAACAGATGGCCGATAGACATTGCCAAGTAAAGAAAGAGGATCCCGGAGACAAGTTGTAGAAATTGGCGAACGAGGTATAGAAGGATATAAGCGACATCCATATTTTTAAAGAAATCAAAAAGGTCAACAATATTTGTACGGCTGATAGTAAAAGCTGTGAACAAGAGGAAGAAGAAAGAAAGTCCCAGGCTGATGGTACAAAGAAGTGACCAAGTAATAGCAGTCAGTAGCTTAGCCAAAAGCACCTGATGGGTAGTCACTGGCAGCGTCCAGGTTAAGTATCCTTCGCGTCCAAAGATATTTTTATAAAAGCGAACAATCGTGATGATTATATTGGATAAATAAACACCAGAACCGGCAGAGACAAGAAGGAGCATCAAGAAGCCATAGAGAGCCCAGTAAACGGAGGTGCTTGAATCGTAGTTTGACTGAAGTTGGCTGGGGGTTGTGGTACTAGCTGCTGTAATTCCCATGAGAATCGATAGAGCGGTCAAGACAGCAAATAAGATCAAATACCATTTATAGGTGGCTTTAAATTCATATTTTAAAAGTTTTCCAAACATATCACTTTCTCTCTTTCTAATAAAGACGGAACTGGTAACGGAAGATTTCATCAATAGATTGCTGGTATCTTTGACGTAGATTTGCAGCATTTTCATGGATTAGAATGGATCCTTGGTTGATAAAAATAACTTCGTCCAAGATTGGCTCTATATCAGCAATTAAATGGGTGGAGATAATGACAGATGAGTGAGGAGAACGGTTTTGGATAATGGTTCTCAAAATGTAATCTCGTGCGGCAGGATCGACCCCACCGATAGGCTCGTCCAAAATATAAAGGTCAGCCTGACGACTCATGACTAAAATCAGCTGAACTTTTTCTTTATTTCCTTTGGAAAGATTTTTAAAAGAATCCTTCACATTGATATTGAGGTCATTTAAGAGTTGATAAGCTTTTGAAAGGTTGAAATCTTCGTAAAAATCTTGAAAGAATGTCAAAGCTTCTTCGACTTTTAGATTATCGTTTAAATAGCTTGTATCGGGAAGATAAGAGACGAATTTTTTAGATTCTGGCGAGGGAGTATTTCCTTTTAGATAAATAGTCCCAAATGTAGGCTGCAGTAAGCCGTTGATTAATTTGATGAGGGTGGTTTTTCCGCTCCCATTTGGTCCTAAGAGACCGACAATTTTGCCAGGCTGAATAGCTAGATTGACATTTGTCAGAGCTGCAGATTCTCCATAATTTTTCTGTACATGATCAAGATAAAGTAGTGGATAGGGATTCATAGGTATTTCCTTTATAGTGTTTTTATATTTATTATAGCTTTTCGCTTTTAAATATGCAAAGGATAATGGAAGTAATGGGCTTGGTCGTAGGGATATCTGTTTTTGTATTTAAATTCCTTCTTTGGAAATTTTCCTGTATAATAGAATTAGAAATAAAGCACGGGCATAAGGAGATAAATGTGGTCGTACAACTAGATACCAAGACTGTTTACACTTTTATGGACAGTCTGATTTCTATCAAAAAATATGTGAATCGTGCCAAGGAGTTGGGCTATAAAAGTCTGGGCGTGATGGATATAGATAACCTTTACGGCGCTTATCATTTTCTAGAGGAGGCGAAAGCAGCAGGTATTCAGCCTCTGCTGGGTCTGGAAATGGAAATTTTCAAAGATGGCGACCTTCTCAATCTGCGACTCTTAGCTCTGGATAGTCAGGGCTACCGCAACCTGATGAAAGTCTCTACTCTCAAGATGATGGGGCGTAAGAACTGGGAAGATTTCCAGCATCTCTTTAAAGGACTGGCTCTGATTGTGCCAGCTTTTGAAGGAGTGGATCGACTGGATCTTGGTTTGGATTTTTTTGTCGGGGTTTTTCCAGATACACCACGGCAGGATTTTGGTCGGTCTACCCTCCCTCTTCATACTGTCCGTTATTTTGAGCGGGGGGATTTGGAAACCCTGCAGATGCTGCGGGCGATTCGGGATAATATCAGCTTGAGAGAGGTTGGTCATTTACCCAGTCATGAATCCTTATTGACTCCAGATACTTTGGCGGAAGCTTTCGCTGAGAATTTTCCAGAGAGTCTGGCTAATCTGGATCAGCTGACGGCCTCAGTTCACTATGAAATTAATACTGAGTTGAAACTTCCGCGCTTCAATCCTGAGCGACCTGCAGTAGAGGAACTTCAGGAATTGGCCGAGGAAGGACTGCGTAAGCGAGGACGGACAGGAGCAGCCTACCAAGAAAGGCTGGCTCAGGAGTTGGCGGTTATCCACCAGATGGGCTTTGACGATTATTTTCTTATTGTCTGTGATTTGTTGCGCTTTGGCCGGAGTCAAGGTTATTATATGGGTATGGGTCGGGGATCGGCAGTCGGTAGTCTGGTAGCCTATGCTTTAGATATTACGGGCATTGACCCAGTAGAAAAGAACTTGCTCTTTGAACGCTTCCTAAATCTAGAGCGTTATACTATGCCTGATATTGATATCGATATTCCCGACGTTTACCGACCGGAGTTTATCCGCTATGTTCGCGACCGCTATGGCAGCATGCATGCTGCCCAGATTGTGACTTACTCAACTTTTGGTGCCAAACAGGCGATTCGGGATGTTTTTAAGCGCTATGGCCTGCCTGAGTACGAGCTGACGAATATTACTAGGAAGATCCGCTTTCAGGATAATCTGACCTCGGCTTATGAGAAGAACATAGCCTTTCGCCAGATTATCAACAGTAAACTGGAGTATCAGAAGGCTTTTGAAATTGCTAAGAAAATCGAAGGAAATCCACGTCAGACCTCTGTCCATGCAGCTGGGGTTGTCATGAGTGACGATGATTTGACCAACCAAATCCCTCTAAAATACGGGGAGGATATGTATATCACCCAATACGATGCCCATGGTGTGGAGAACAACGGCTTGCTCAAGATGGACTTTCTGGGCTTGCGTAATTTGACCTTTGTCCAGCGGATGAAGGAAGCAACCCTGAAAAAATATGAAGTAGACATCGAGATTGCAGAGATTGACTTAGAAGATGAAAAAACTCTACGACTTTTTGCAGCAGGTGATACTAAGGGGATTTTCCAGTTTGAGCAGCCGGGTGCTATCAGCCTGCTCAAGCGAGTCCAGCCCGTTCGCTTTGAAGAAGTAGTGGCCACTACTTCCCTCAACCGACCTGGCGCCAGCGACTACATTGATAACTTCGTCAAACGCAAGCATGGTCGGGAGCAGGTGGAGCTGATTGACCCTAGTCTAGAGGATATCTTGGCGCCAACCTACGGCATCATGCTCTATCAGGAGCAGGTCATGCAAGTGGCCCAGCGTTTTGGTGGCTTTAGTCTGGGCAAGGCCGATATTTTACGACGAGCTATGGGTAAGAAGAATGCAGCTGAAATGCACAAAATGGAAAAAGAATTTGTGATTGGAGCTGTAGAATTGGGACATTCGGAGGCCAAGGCCAAGGAAGTTTTTGCGATCATGGAAAAATTTGCCGGCTATGGCTTCAACCGCAGCCATGCCTATGCCTATTCAGCCCTGGCTTTTCAATTAGCTTATTTCAAGGCTCATTATCCAGACATTTTCTTTGATGTCATGCTCAATTACTCCAGCTCAGACTATATATCAGATGCCTTGCGCTTTGGCTTTGAGCTAGCTCCGCTGACTATTAATAATATTCCTTACAGAGATAAGTTTCAGGAGCGAAACATTTATCTAGGACTGAAAAATATCAAGGGCTTGCCACGGGATTTTGCCTACTGGATTTTAGAAGAACGCCAGACGAAGCCATTCAGCAGTGTGGAAGATTTCATATTGCGTCTTCCGCAGAATTATCACAAGCTGTCGCTTTTAACCTCCTTGGTTCAACTAGGCCTCTTTGATGTTTTTGAGCCAAATCGGCAGAAAGTTCTGGCTAATCTGCCCAATCTTTTTGTCTTTGCCGATGAGCTGGGCAGTCTTTTTGCGGATACTAGCTATTCATGGACAGAAGTTCAGGATTTCAGTGCTGCGGAGAAGTTTGAGCAGGAACAGGCTCTGATTGGGATTGGTCTTAGTGATCATCCGCTCATTAGCCTAGCCAAGAAAGCTAGCCAGCCCTTTGTTTGGATTGAAGAATTGACTGAGAATAGCCGTGCGACTATTCTGGTGGAGGTTCAGTCCATCAAGGTCATTCGCACCAAAAATGGTGAAAATATGGCCTTTATCCAAGTGACGGATACCAAGAAGAAGTTGGATGTGACCCTCTTTCCAGAAACTTACCGCCATTTTTCTAAGCTGATCAAGGAAAAGGGGTATTACTATCTAACTGGTAAAATTCAGGAAAGAGATGGACGCCTGCAGATGATTTTAGCAGAGGCGGCAGAAGCTAGCGCGGAACGTTTTTGGATTCAACTGGCTGATCGCAGTCAAGACCGACAAATTGCAGAAATCTTACAGCGCTATCCAGGCAATATCCCAGTGGTGTTGCGTTATGAGCATGAAAAGAAAACCGTCCCTGCATCAGGATTTCATGTTCAAAAATCAGACCAGCTTCAAGAGGAACTGGAAAATTTTAGTATGAAAACGGTTTTTCGCTAAAAAATATGGAAAATCAGAGAATTTTTAGCCCGATTGTGGTATAATCAATTAGAACGTTAAAAAGATAAGGAGCAAGAAAACGAAATGAAACGTATTGCTGTTTTAACTAGTGGTGGTGATGCCCCTGGTATGAATGCTGCCATCCGTGCAGTTGTTCGTAAGGCAATTGCCGAAGGGATGGAAGTTTACGGAATTTATGATGGATACGCGGGAATGGTTGCAGGAGAAATCTACCCGCTTGATGCCACTTCAGTTGGAGACATTATTTCTCGTGGTGGTACCTTCCTTCACTCAGCTCGTTACCCAGAATTTGCCCAACTCGAAGGACAATTAAAAGGAATTGAGCAACTTAAAAAACATGGTATCGAAGGTGTTGTCGTTATCGGTGGTGACGGTTCATATCATGGTGCGATGCGCTTAACTGAGCATGGATTCCCAGCTGTTGGTGTGCCGGGGACCATTGACAATGACATCGTCGGAACAGACTTCACTATCGGTTTTGATACAGCGGTTACCACAGCCATGGAAGCGATCGATAAGATTCGGGATACCTCTTCCAGTCACCGTCGGACCTTTGTAATTGAAGTAATGGGCCGTAATGCAGGTGATATTGCACTTTGGGCTGGTATTGCCTCTGGTGCAGATGAAATTATCATTCCTGAAGAAAATTTCAAAATGGAAGAAGTCGTTGAGAGTATCAAGCAGGGCTATGCCAAAGGTAAGAAGCACAATATCATCGTCTTGGCTGAAGGCGTGATGTCAGCAGACGAGTTTGCTAAGAAGCTGAAGGAAGCCAGTGATATGGATAATCTGCGTGTGACAGAGCTTGGCCATATCCAGCGTGGTGGTTCACCAACTGCTCGCGACCGTGTTCTCGCTTCACGTTTGGGGGCTCATGCCGTTTCTCTTCTTAAGAAAGGAATCGGTGGGGTTGCTGTTGGTATTCGTAACGAGCAAATGGTTGAAACACCAATTCTCGGTACAGAAGAAGAAGGCGCTCTGTTCAGTTTGAAAGAAGATGGCAAGATTGTGGTTAACACTCCGCATAAGGCCGATCTTGGCTTGGCTGAACTCAACCGCAGCATCACTATTTAATTGTAAATAAGGGTCATAGAGACCAAAATATAGAAGGAGTTTCATAAAATCATGAATAAACGCGTAAAAATCGTTGCAACCTTAGGTCCTGCGGTAGAAATCCGCGGCGGTAAAAAATTTGGTGAAGACGGATATTGGGGTGAAAAACTTGATGTTGAAGCATCAGCACAAAATATCGCCAAATTAATTCAAGCAGGAGCAAATACTTTCCGCTTTAACTTCTCACATGGTGACCATCAAGAACAAGGTGAACGTATGGCTACTGTAAAACGTGCGGAAGAAATCGCTGGTCAAAAAGTTGGTTTCCTTCTTGACACCAAAGGACCTGAAATCCGTACAGAGCTGTTTGAAGGCGATGCAAAAGAGTATTCATACAAGACTGGTGAAAAAATCCGTGTTGCTACCAAACAAGGCATCAAATCTACTCGTGAAGTCATTGCTTTGAATGTTGCTGGTGCGCTTGACATCTATGATGACGTTGAGATTGGAAAACAAGTGCTTGTTGATGACGGAAAACTTGGTCTTCGCGTAATTGGTAAGGATGACTCAACTCGTGAATTTGAAGTAGAAGTTGAAAACGATGGTGTTATTGCGAAACAAAAAGGTGTAAACATCCCGAATACTAAGATTCCTTTCCCAGCACTTGCTGAGCGTGACAACGCTGACATCCGCTTCGGTCTTGAGCAAGGTATCAACTTTATCGCGATTTCATTCGTTCGTACTGCAAAAGACGTCAATGAAGTTCGTGCAATCTGTGAAGAAACTGGTAACGGTCACGTTCAATTGTTCGCTAAAATCGAAAACCAACAAGGTATTGACAACTTGGACGAAATCATTGAAGCGGCTGACGGTATCATGGTTGCCCGTGGTGACATGGGTATCGAAGTGCCATTTGAAATGGTTCCAGTTCACCAAAAGAGAATCATTACTAAAGTAAATGCAGCTGGTAAAGTAGTTATCACAGCAACAAACATGTTGGAAACTATGACTGAAAAACCACGTGCAACTCGTTCTGAAGTTTCTGACGTGTTTAACGCAGTTATTGATGGTACTGATGCAACTATGCTTTCAGGTGAGTCTGCAAATGGTAAATACCCACTTGAGTCTGTTACAGCGATGGCAACTATTGATAAGAATGCCCAAACTCTTCTGAATGAATACGGCCGTCTTTCAACTGCTAACTTTGAACGTCATTCTAAGACTGAAGTTATGGCTTCAGCTGTTAAAGATGCTACTAGCTCAATGGATATTAAGTTGGTTGTTACTCTTACTAAGACTGGTCACACAGCCCGTTTGATTTCTAAATACCGTCCAAATGCTGATATTTTGGCAATCACTTTTGATGAATTGACTGAGCGTGGTTTGATGCTGAACTGGGGTGTTATTCCAGTCTTGACTGAGCGTCCATCTACAACAGATGATATGTTTGATATTGCTGAGAAAATTGCTGTAGAGCAAGGCTTGGTTGAATCTGGTGATGATATCGTTATTGTTGCTGGTGTGCCACTTGGTGAGGCTGTTCGTACCAATACAATGCGTATCCGTACAGTTCGTTAATCTGAATCATTTTATAAGCTGATAGTTTTAAACTATCGGCTTTTTCTTTTCAGTAAACTAGCGACTAGCTAAATCAAGCTTGCAAAAGGTAGTGTAGGATTTATTGGTCTTGCTTACAAGGGGTATCAAAGCAATATTTTGAACGGCCTTCAGGTCGCTGTCTGTTACTAAAAGTAAAAGAAAAAACGAGAATAGGCATAAGTTTTAATTTAGATTAGTTGGTTAAACTATTTTAAAAACAAAACTATCTTTAATTCTTATGTTATAAGACATAACATAAGAATTAAAAAACTCTTGCATAAACTTACGAAAAGATGTATAATATAAAACAATTAAAGATAGGTAAGAGGTGCTGACATGACCGAATACAAGACAAAATTGCATCATAAGGGCCGTGAATATTACTATACTGATTTAAAACAAGCGAGTAAAGAATTAGGAGGAGATTTAGAGAAAATTCCTTACTCGATTCGTATATTACTTGAAAGTGTTCTTCGTAAGGAAGATGGAGTGGATGTTACAAAAAATCACATATCTTCTTTGGCGAACTATTGTGCAGCATCTCCTAAAGGAGAAGTTCCTTTTAAGCCTAGTCGTGTGATTTTACAGGATTTTACGGGTGTACCAGTTGTAGTCGATCTGGCTAGTATGCGGGATGCTATCGTGGGTCAGGGTGGAAGCGCTGATTTAATCAATCCTGAGATTCCGGTGGATTTGGTTATTGACCACAGTGTTCAGGTTGACTTTTATGGTTGTGAAACGGCGCTAGAAGAAAATATCAACAAAGAATTTATTCGCAATAATGAACGCTATGAATTTCTTAAATGGGCAGAAAACTCTTTTGATAATTATCGGGCGGTTCCTCCTGCCACAGGCATTATCCATCAGGTCAATATTGAATTCCTCAGTGATGTCATCATCGAAAAGGATGGTCAGCTCTATCCAGACAGCATGTTTGGGACTGACAGCCATACGACCATGATTAATGGTATCGGCGTTCTGGGCTGGGGTGTCGGCGGGATTGAGGCTGAGGCAGCCATGCTGGGTGAGGCTTCCTATTTCCCAGTGCCTGAAGTCATCGGTGTTCGCTTGCTGGGTAAATTACCGAAGATTGCGACGGCGACAGATCTGGCTTTAAAGGTCACGCAAATCTTGCGGCAGGAAAATGTTGTTGGTAAATTTGTCGAGTTCTTTGGATCTGGTTTGGCCAATCTGAGTCTGGCTGACCGTGCAACGGTTGCTAATATGGCACCAGAATACGGAGCTACCTGTGGCTATTTTCCGATAGATGAGGAAACGCTCAACTACATGCGCCTGACCAATCGATCAGAAGATCACATTGAGCTGACTCGTCTCTATGCTCAAAAAAATCATCTCTTCTATAAAGAAACGGTGGAGCCGATGTATACGAAAGTAGTTGAGATTGATTTATCCAGCATTGTGCCGAGTATCTCAGGACCTAAGCGGCCCCAAGATTTGATTGAGTTGACAGCTGCTAAAGAAGAATTTCAAGCTAGTCTGGTCAGAGAAGCTGGTGTCCGAGGCTTTGGCCTAGATGAGAGCGAGCTAGAAAAGTCTGCAGTAGTCCAGTTTTCTGACCATGAGGAGACGATTAAAACGGGTCATGTGGCCATCGCAGCCATTACCAGCTGTACTAACACATCCAATCCTTATGTACTCATGGCGGCGGGACTTTTGGCTAAAAATGCGGTGGAAAAAGGCCTGCGCGTTTCAAAGGCGGTCAAGACTTCCTTGGCTCCCGGCAGCAAGGTAGTTACAGGCTATCTCAAAAAGAGTGGCTTGCAAGTTTATTTAGACCAGCTTGGATTCAACGTTGTCGGCTATGGCTGTACCACTTGTATTGGAAATTCAGGAAATCTTTTACCCGAAGTAGCCCAAGCGATTACGGACAGCGACTTGTTAGCTAGTGCTGTTCTTTCAGGAAATCGGAATTTTGAAGGGCGGATCAATCCTCTAGTCAAGGCAAATTTCCTAGCCAGCCCACCTCTAGTGGTTGCTTATGCCTTAGCTGGAAATACCAATATTGATCTAACCAGAGAGCCATTGGGCTATGACCAAAAGGGACAGCCTGTTTACTTGGCGGATATTATGCCAGATCACGACTTAGTTGCAGATTATGTACAAAAATATGTGACGCGTCAGCTTTTTGAAAAAGAATACGCTCATGTGTTCGATGACAACGAAAAATGGAATCAGATTCCGACGACTAAATCCAAAATTTATAATTGGAATCAGGCTTCTACCTATATCCAAAATCCACCTTATTTTGATGGCTTAGGTGATGATTTAGCTATTCAGCCTTTGGAAAATCTGGCTGTTCTGGCGAAATTTGGGGATACGGTGACGACAGACCATATCTCCCCAGCAGGAAATATCGCAAGAAATAGTCCGGCGGCTTCATATTTGGTTGAACACGGAGTGGACTATCAAGAGTTTAATTCCTATGGCAGCCGCCGAGGCAATCACGAGGTCATGATGCGGGGAACGTTTGCGAATATTCGGATTAAAAATGAATTGGTAGATGGAAAAATTGGCGGCTATACAAATTATAAGGGTGAATTGATGTCAATTTATGAGGCAGCCATGCGCTATAAGGGCGATAAAATTGATACCATTGTCCTAGCAGGAAAAGACTATGGCATGGGCTCTAGTCGTGACTGGGCAGCTAAGGGAGCTAATCTTTTAGGTGTCAAGGTGGTTCTAGCAGAAAGTTTTGAAAGAATTCACCGCTCTAATCTGGTTATGATGGGAATTCTCCCGCTTCAGTATCTGGAGGGTGAGAATGCTGAAAGCCTTGGTTTGACTGGGAAAGAGACATTCAATATTGAACTGCCTCAGAATCCTCAAGTAGGTCAGATAGTTAAGGTTGTGGCTAGAAATGCTGAAAAAGAGCTCGCATTTAAGGTGCGTTTACGTTTTGATGCTGATGCGGATATTCGTTACTACAGAAACGGCGGCATTTTGCCGATGGTCGTTAGAAAGAAATTACAAGGGGTGTGAATATGAGTCAGACGGATGGTTTAAAAGATACAATCGCCTGTGATACGAGAATCAGCCAGATTGTGGATGACTCCCTGTCCTATGCAGGTTATAATATTTCAGAATTGATGGAGCATAATGCAAGCTTTGAAGAGGTGATTTATCTGCTGTGGAATTTGCATTTGCCTACTCAGATTGAACTCAAGCGTTTTATGGATGATTTGCGAGCCAATTATGCCATTAGCGACGCAGTGGAGCAGTGCCTTCTCATCCAGTCACGAAAGCATTTGCATCCGATGAGTGTTTTACGTTCAACGGTTAGTCTTCTGGGGGTTTACAATGTCCATGCGGAGGAAACATCCCTTGAAGCAACCTATGAACAAAGCATTCAGCTTATGGCCAAGATGCCGACTATAATCGCAGCCTTTGCTAGATTGAGGACAGGTCATACTCCGATTGAGCCACGAGAGGATCTAGGTTTTGCGGCTAATTTCCTCTATATGCTCAAAGGAGAGGAAGCAAGTGAGCTTGAAGTTGAGGCCTTTAATCGTGCTCTGGTGCTTCATGCTGATCATGAACTCAATGCTTCCACTTTTGCAGCACGGGTCTGTGCCTCTACTCTGACTGATATTTATTCCTGCGTGACGGCGGCGGTCGGAGCGCTAAAAGGCTCGCTTCATGGCGGTGCCAATGAATGCGTTTTTGATATGCTAAAGGAAATCAGAGAAGAGGGAAATACACAGGCTTATCTAGAGCGAAAACTGGCTTCCCATGAGAAAATCATGGGCTTTGGTCACCGAGTTTATAAAACTCAGGATCCTCGGGAGAAGTATCTGCGAGAAATGGCAGAGAAGTTGACCAAGGGAACAGAAAATGAAGTCTGGTACCAGCTTTCAGAAGAAATCGAAGATTACATGAAACATACCAAACATCTGATTCCCAACGTCGATTTTTATTCGGCTACGGTTTATCATGTGTTGGGCATTGATAGCAGCATCTACACTCTTATTTTTGCCATGAGTCGGGTGTCTGGCTGGATTGCTCATGTTCAGGAACAACGCAAGAATAATAAACTGATTCGTCCGCGTTCCAACTATATTGGTGCTCAGAATTTGGAGTACCTCCCAATTGGAAGGAGATAAGATGGCAGATAAGATTTCGTTTGAGAAGGGGAAGCTGTTGGTGCCAGATGCGCCCCTTATTCCCTACATTGAAGGGGATGGAGTTGGGGTAGATATCTGGGAGAATGCCCAGCTGGTCTTTGACAAGGCCGTAGAAAAGGCCTATGGTGGACAGAGACGGATTGTCTGGAAGGAAGTTTTGGCTGGTAAAAAAGCGGCAGACTTGAAGGGAGAATGGCTGCCGGATGACACGCTGGCAACGATTAAGAGCCATCTAGTAGCTATCAAGGGGCCGCTAGAAACCCCTGTCGGAGAAGGCATCCGTTCGCTGAATGTCGCCCTAAGGCAGGAATTAGACCTCTATGCCTGCCTGCGACCAGTTCGTTATTTCAAAGGTGTTCCCAGTCCGCTCAAGCACCCAGAGAAAACAGATATCACGATTTTTCGGGAAAATACCGAGGACATCTATGCTGGGATCGAGTGGGAGAGCGGATCGGTTGCTGTTAAAAAAGTTATAGATTTCCTGCAGAAGGACATGCAGGTTGACAAGATTCGCTTCCCAGAAAGCTCAGCTATTGGGATTAAGCCTATTTCTAGACAGGGAAGTGAGCGGCTGATACGGGCGGCCATTGACTATGCGTTAGCAAAAGGGCTGACGCGGGTAACGCTGGTTCACAAGGGAAATATCCAAAAATTTACCGAAGGCGGCTTTCGGAAATGGGGCTATGAATTGGCTCAAAGAGAGTATGCGAACGAGCTTGCTGCTGGGAAATTAGTCATTCAGGATGTTATTGCGGATAATTTTCTGCAGCAGATTTTGCTCTATCCAGAGAAATTTGACGTTGTTGCCTTGACCAATCTAAACGGTGATTATGCTAGCGATGCCTTGGCTGCTCAAGTCGGTGGCATTGGTATTGCGCCAGGAGCCAATATCAATTACGAGACCGGCCATGCTATTTTTGAAGCTACTCATGGGACAGCGCCAGATATAGCGGGTCAAAATAAAGCTAATCCTTGTTCGCTTCTTTTCTCGGGTGCCCTGCTTTTTGACTATATTGGCTGGTCGGAAGCGACTCATCTCCTTACTCATGCTATTGAGAGGGCTCTCTTTGAGCAAAAAGTAACAGGGGATTTTGCCAGTCAGCTAGAAGGAATAGATGCCTTATCAACGAGTGACTTTGCTCAGGTTTTGTTAACATACATAGAAGAGCAAAAATAGAGGAAAGTATGCTTTAGTGAGGTGAATCAGATTTTGCTGGGATTTGCCAAAGAATAAATTGGTGCGACGTTCATCGGTAAGTAAGCAGTAGGGCTTGAATGTGTTGAGAAGGTTTACTTTAAGTTTTTCTAAAGATTTCTATAAGAAATGGTTAAGCTGAAAGCCTTATACTAGTGTCAACAAATAAGAAACGAGGGCAGTCCAATGACATATAAAGTTAAAGTAAATTATAAGAAATCATTCATCCGCTCCAAGCTAAAATCGGCAGTCTAACCAGTATTCGTAAAAGAGGCAAGAAATAGATCCCCGCATAAAAATCTCACTAATTTTTCATATCATCTCCTAAATATAAAAAAACCTTTTAAAAACCAAATTATCCAAAGAACAGGAAAACTCCTCTGTAAGCTGAGAGTCTAGCTAACAGAGGAGATTTTTTTATTTGTGACTTTCAGTCCGTCTCGCTCCGTTAGGTGCGAGACAAATAAACCACCCGCTATGCGGGTGCGCGTTGAAGGTTATACCAAAAACTCCAAACGCGATACAATAAAGGTGTTCAAGCCAATTGTAAAGCGAAAGGAGAAAAATATGGCACAAAAGGCACATAGTTTATCACACACAAAGTGGATGTGTAAATATCACATTGTGTTCACCCCTAAGTATAGACGAAAAGTAATCTATAATCAATATCGAAGTA
>NZ_CABPTS010000031.1:0-19885 GCF_902460385.1 Streptococcus sp. Marseille-P7376 | reverse complement strand
TGTTGGTTTTGTGTACACTTTTTACACTAAACTTTAGCTCAAAAAAAGACAATTTCCTTCGTTTGACATATGGAACTCAAACTATTTTTCATCAAATACCTTGATATACTTGACAAATGGTAGAAAAGGATTTAGTCCTGTCCAATACAGAACTAAATCCTTTCACTAATATTTTTTGTCCAACTTTTTGGGTGCGGTTCATTAAGCCGAGGATTTTCAATATTTCTTAATGTCTGAAATGCCGAACCCCTGTAAAGATCATGGTCAGCCCATACTGGTCAGCCATGTCGATAGACTCTTGGTCACGGACAGAGCCACCCGGTTGGATAATAGCCTTGATACCTGCGGCTGCAATTTCTTCCACGTTGTCCGCAAATGGGAAGAAGGCGTCAGAGGCAAGCACAGCACCATCAAGACGATCTTTGGCTTGGTCAATCGCAATACGAACGGAAGCCACACGGTTGGTTTGACCTGGACCAACACCGAGTGTCATGTGGTCGTTGGTTATGATGATTCCGTTGGATTTGACGTATTTGATGGCCTTCCAAGCGAATTCAAGAGCTGTTGCCTCTGTCTCAGTTGGTTGGCGTTTGGTCACCACTTGCCAGTCAGCTGGGCTTTCCTTGACCACGTCTTGGTTTTGAACAAGGAGACCGCCAACAACGCCTGTATACTCAGCTTCCACTTCGCTGGCATCTTGAGCATCAAATGGCAAGGCAAGGATCCGCAGGTTTTTCTTTTTGTTGGTCAAAATCGCTAGCGCCTCATCTGTATAGCTCGGTGCGATGATGATTTCAAGGAAGACACCATGCATCTTCTCAGCTGTCGCAGCATCCACCTCACGGTTGAGAACGACAATCCCACCAAAGATGGACACTGGGTCTGACTCATAAGCGTAGTCCCAAGCTTTTTCGATGTCATCAGCTTGACCAATACCACACGGATTCATGTGCTTGAGAGCCACTACAGTTGGACGATCTTTGAAATCACGGATAATACGGATAGCAGCATCCGCGTCACGGATATTGTTGAAGGACAATTCCTTACCGTTAAGCTGTTTGGCTGATGCAATAGAATAATCTGTTGGCAAAGCTTTTTGGTAGAAATCCGCGTCTTGTTGAGGGTTTTCACCATAACGCATGGGTTGTTTCAAATCATAAGTGATGGTGAGTTTTTCAGGTTTTGTTTCACCAACTTGTTTTGTGAAATATTCCGCAATTAAAGCGTCGTAAGCTGCTGTGTGACGGAAAACTTTGGCTGCCAAGCGCTGACGCGTTTCAAAGTTTGTTTCACCATTAGCTGTCAATTCATCTAAAACAACATCGTAGTCAGCTGGGTCAACAACAACTGTAACACTAGCATGGTTTTTAGCAGCAGAGCGAAGCATAGAAGGCCCGCCGATATCGATATTCTCCACCGCATCTGCATAGGTCGCATCCGGTTTGAGAATCGTTTCCTTGAAAGGATAGAGATTGACCACCACAAGGTCAATAAGCTCAATTTTATTATCCTTGGCCGCTTCCAGGTGGCTATCCAAGTCACGACGAGCGAGGAGACCACCGTGGATATTCGGATGGAGGGTCTTGACACGACCGTCCATCATTTCTGGGAAACCAGTCACATCGTCGATAGCAATGGTCTTCACCCCAGCACTATCAAGGGCAACCTTGGTCCCACCTGTCGAGATAATATCCCAACCAAGTTTTTTGAGTTCTTGAGCAAATTCAACAATGCCCGCTTTGTCTGAGACGCTGATTAAGGCGCGTTTCGTCATTATGTTCTCCTTTTTTAGAATTAGTTAAACACCAATTACAATCAGTAACAGCAAAATAAGGTAAGCAAGGCCAAGTACAATCATCCCTATGGTATTGACCCACTTTCTAGTCTGTGATTTTAGCACTTTTCTAAATAATTGATAAAGTAGTAATCCTACACAAACTCCTAGAGTATTTAAAATCAAATCCGTCATATCTGTCGCACCAATGGCTAAGATATACTGTAAGCATTCGTAAAATAAGCTAAGCAGTAAGCCTATGCCAGCTATTTCCCAACTGGACCACTTTGATTTTACCAAAGGCAGACAAATCCCTAGAGGAATAAAGAAAATCAGATTAAATAGCATCTCAGCCACAACAATTTTTCCATTCACTATGAGTGGTTCTGAAAATGGCATCCAATTGACAGATCTAGGAGCTGCGAAGAATCGTATGAATTCAGGGTTTGTTTCAAACTTAAATAAAATTCCCCAAGTCAATAAAAGCAGATAGACGTAAAATACATACTGAGTTGTTTTTTTAGATGCTAGCATTACAAATACCTCCGTTTGAAGCCATCATCGGCCACAGTCGCTGATTGCAATTTAAAATCAAAGATATTCTATAAATCACCAAAATATCACTCTGCAATTAGAGTCTTGACAACCTCTGGATACAACTTGTACTCTGCCTCATGAATCCGGGCTTCAAAACTTTCAATGGTATCATCAGCCAAACGCGGTACGCGCACCTGTTTGATAACCTTGCCTGTATCCACACCAGAGTCCACCCAGTGAATGGTAACGCCGCTCTCAGTAACGCCAGCATTCCAAGCATCCTCAATCCCATGAGCTCCTGGAAATTCTGGCAGATAGGCGGGATGAATGTTGATGATTCGACCTTCATAAGCCGCCAATAAGGTTGGCCCAACGATTTTCATATAGCCTGCTAGACAAACCAAGTCAATCTGGTGCTGATCCAAGAGCTTGACAATTGCTTCTTCGTATTCTGGCTTGTTCTCAAACTCCTCGAGTTCAAAAGCATAGGACAGAACGCCAAGCGTGTCGGCACGCTCGAGCACATAGGCGTCATGATGGTCTGAAAAGACAAACTCCACCGGAAATTCTTCGGCAATCACCTGAAAGTTTGAGCCATTACCAGAGGCAAAAACCGCTATTTTTTTCATTTGATGATGACACTTTCGTTTTCTTTCTTGACGATGCGACCAATTTCATAGACTGGTTCATCCAGCAATTCTTTAACACGGTCTACATTTTCAGGACTAACTGCCAGCATAAGCCCGACACCCATATTGAAAATTTCAAACATTTCTTGGTGCTTGATCTGACCGTATTTTTCAAGGGCTTTGAAAATTGGTAAGACTGGCACCTTGTCTTCTTCAATCTCTGCCGCTAGGTCATCTGCAAACATACGTGGGACATTCTCGATAAAACCGCCACCTGTGATGTGTGCAATACCGTTGACCAACTCTTCCTTAATCAATGGCAGAACTGCTTTCACATAGATGCGAGTCGGCTCAAGAAGCACTTCCTTGAGTTTCTTACCTTCCAATTCTGGCAAGACTTCTTCACCTGTATAATCAGCAAAGACACGACGAACGAGAGAGTAACCATTTGAATGAATACCACTTGAAGCAAGGCCAAGAAGCACATCACCCTCAGCAACTTTTGAACCGTCGATAATCTGAGATTTTTCAGCCACTCCGACCGCAAAACCAGCCAAGTCGTAATCATCTTCACCGTACATGCCAGGCATTTCAGCCGTTTCCCCGCCAATGAGGGCAGCACCGGACTGGACGCAACCTTCAGCAACACCTGCGACCACCTGCTCCAATTTTGCAGGTTCATTTTTACCAGTTGCGATATAGTCCAGAAAGTAGAGTGGCTCAGCACCAGCCGCGATGATATCATTAACACACATGGCCACACAGTCCTGACCAATGGTATCGTGCTTATCATACTTGATGGCCAACATGAGCTTGGTTCCCACACCGTCAGTCCCTGAAATCAAGACAGGTTCTTTAACATTCAATTGGGATAAATCAAACATCCCACCGAAACCACCCAGCGCTCCCATAACACCAAGACGCTCCGTACGAGCTACATGCTTTTTGATTCGCTCAACAACCTCATAACCCGCTTCAACGTCAACACCAGATTGAGCGTATGCATTTTTTGTCATTTCATTTTCCTCATTTTTCTTTTGAAAATAGCAGAGCTGCTATTTAGTTTAGCCTATCAATAAAAACTCGTTTTTTCTTTTAGACTTTCCAGATAACGCTCCTCATAATCATAAAGTGGAGTTGGATAGTTCCCGTCAAAGTAGGCCACACAGAGACCGCCATTTGGAGCATCTGTCTCTAAGCCGATGGACTCAATCAAACCATCCAAAGATAAATAAGTCAGACTGTCTGCTCCGATAATCTCGCAAGTTTCGTCTACAGTATGGTTAGCTGCAATTAATTCACGACGTGTTTGAATATCAATACCATAAAAACATGGGTATTTAAGTGGGGGACTGGCAATCGCCACATGGACTTCTGCCGCACCAGCTTCACGTAGGAGCTGAACAATCCGACGACTGGTCGTTCCCCGAACGATAGAATCATCCACCATCACCACGCGCTTACCCTTGACAATACTTGACACTGCTGACAACTTCATCCGAACACCCTGCTCACGCAGTTCCTGTGTTGGCTGGATAAAGGTCCGCTGGATGTATTGATTTTTGATGAGTCCCATCTCGTTTGGCAAACCGGATTCTTCAGAAAATCCGCTGGCCGCAGAAAGTGATGAATTGGGAACACCGACAACAATATCCGCTTCGTGCTTAAATTCTTTAGCTAAACGGCGTCCTGTATTTTTGCGAGCTGTATGAACATTGACACCATGGATCACTGAGTCAGGACGGGCAAAATAGACATATTCCATTGAGCAGATGGCTAACTGCGTCTCGTCTGTGTAGGTATCATACTGAATGCCTTGGTCATCAATGATGACAACTTCTCCCGGTTTGACATCGCGCAGCCATGTGGCACCAATCACTTCAAAAGCACAGGTCTCACTGGAAACAACAATAGCACCATTGGCCATTTGTCCAATTGAAAGAGGTCGGAAACCATTAGGGTCAAGAGCTGCAATCAGCTTATCCTCCATCATGAGGAGATAGGCGAAGCCCCCCTTAACAGTACTCAGAGCCTCTTTAACCTTTCCCATGAAGCTTGGATTATGGCTACGACGGATAAGATGAGCTAAGATTTCTGTGTCTGATGAAGACGAAAAGATAGCTCCGTTACGCTCCAATTCTTTTTTCAAGGTCTGGGTATTGGTCAGATTACCATTATGAGCCAAACCAAACTCCATATCGTAAAATTTGAAATGGAAGGGTTGGATATTATTGATAGAGGCTTCACCAGCTGTCGCATAACGAACATGCCCGATAGCAGCAGAACCTGTCAACTTCTCCAAATTAACTGGATTTTTAAAGACTTCTGAAAGAAGGCCTGTATCGCGATGACGACGGAGCTTACCTTTATCATTGGTTAAAATACCAGCTCCTTCTTGCCCACGGTGTTGCAGACTATGAAGACCAAAGTAAGTGACTTGAGCTGCTTGAGGATGCCCCCAAATGCCAAAGACCCCACATTCTTCATTAAGAGATTTTACTTCGTATGTCATTCTTTATACCTTTTATTTTGATATTCCCTTTAGCTATGAAACCTTAAAGTTTCATAACTAAATTTTAAGTCTAGGTCTCAAAATTTCCGATTTATTCAATTGGCTCTTCAATGAGATAACTATTGTTACGACAAGAATATCGTGATTGAGCTCACTTCGCTCGCTCATTTATTTCCCTGTAAAATATTTAACCGCTGATGTAAACAAATGTTGGTCTTTATTTCCTGGAATATTTTGGAAAAGACCATCTTCCCAGCGTTCGGAGTGTCCCATCTTACCAATAATCTGACCATTTTTACTGGTAATACCTTCAATGGCATTCACTGAACCATTTGGATTGTATTTAGAATCCATAGATGGTTTGCCGTCAAAGTCTACATACTGGCTCCAGATTTGACCATTGTCGCGAAGTTCAGCAAATTCCTCTGCCGTCACCACAAATTTACCTTCACCGTGTGACACTGGTATTGCATGGATATCTCCAACTCTCACACCGGTAAGCCAAGGTGAGTTGGTATTGGCAATACGAGTTTCCACCATTTTAGCAACGTGCTGGTTAGCATCATTGTAGAAAAGGGTTGGACTTGTTTCACCAGCTTCTTCAAAGTTACCATAAGGCAGAAGGCCTGACTTGACAAGAGCTTGGAAACCATTACAGATACCGATGATGAGACCGCCTTTTTCGATGAATTTATCAATAGCAGAACGGACTTTTTCATTGAGTAAAATATTGACAATAAACTTAGCTGAGCCATCTGGTTCATCTGCTGCAGAAAAGCCACCAGCAAAGAAAATAATATTTGCTTTACTAATATTGTCAACCATTGTGTCAACTGAGGCTTCAATAGCTGCTTCATTAAGTGTTACAAACGGTACCAAGTTCACTCTAGCGCCAGCTTGTTCGAAGGCCTTGGCTGAATCGTATTCTGAGTTAGTACCCGGAAAGACGGGAATGTAAACCAAGGGTTGTTCAACTTTTTCTTGGGTTTTAAGCACCACATTAGAAGCTACAGCTGGTACTTCTTGTAACTCTTTACTTTGCTCAAATTCAGTTGGATAAATTTCTTCCAATTTACCTTGGAAGGCATTGTCAAGTTTCTGGCCATCAATGTCAATGTTGTTGACAACAAGTGTAAAGCCAGTGGTGGTCTGACCAATTTTGCTAGCACCAGCAACCTCTTCACTAGAGGTAAAGATGAAACCGCCGAGCTGTGCTGTCAAGCATGTGTCAAGCTCATCCAATTCTACTTTAGCCCCAATGTGATTACCGAAGGTTGCAAGCGCAAGTGCTTCAAGTACACCGCCATATTTAACAGCAGAAGCTGAAGTTATATGGTGTGCTTTTTGAATCGCTTCAAATTGTGCAAAGTTAGCTTTGATGAAGTCGAAATCAATATCTTGTGAAATAGCTTGACCTGGAATGTAGTAAATATTTTCACCCGCAGCCTTAAACTCAGGAGAGAGCACCTTACGGCTGTCTGCTGTTGTCACCCCAAAGGCAACAAGCGTTGGGGGTACTTTCAATTCTTCAAAAGTACCAGACATAGAGTCCTTACCGCCGATGGATGGCAGACCGAGTTGAATCTGCGCTTCAATAGAACCAAGCAAAGCTGCTACTGGCTGACCAAAACGATTGGCCTGTTTATCCATACGTTGGAAGTATTCTTGATAAGAGAAGCGAGCTTTAGACCAGTTAGCACCTGCCGCCACCAGACGAGCTGTTGCTTCAATAACCGCATAAGCAGCACCGTGGTAAGGTGACCATTCTGCAATATAAGGGTTGAACCCTTGCGCCATGACTGAAGCGGTATTTGTTACACCATGTTGAACTGGCAATTTTTGTACAGAAGCCTCAGTAGGTGTGATTTGGTAACGGCCACCAAGTGGATGATTGACAGTTGAGCGACCAACTGAAGAGTCAAAGATTGTTTGCAATCCTTTTTGGCTAGCGTGGTTAAGATCTGAAAGAACAGCTACTGTATCTGCTTCAAGGGTCGCAGCTGATGTTGTGCGTTCTTCAGGAACGTTTACATCACTGTCAACCACATTAGCATCAACCACCACGCGCACACCATTGGTATCAAGGAAAGCACGTTCCAAATCTACAATAATTTCACCATTCCAGTACATGACCAGATTTGGTTTTTCAGTCACTGTCGCAACGACAACAGCGTCAATATTTTCTTTGTTACATTCCGCAACGAAGGCATCCACATCTTTTGTACGAACCACAACAGCCATCCGTTCTTGTGATTCAGAGATAGCAATTTCTGTTCCATTCAAACCTTGGTATTTTAGCGGGACTTTATCAAGATTGATTTCAAGACCATCGGCCAATTCACCAATGGCTACACAGACACCACCTGCACCAAAGTCATTTGATTTCTTGATGAGACGTGTTACATCTCCATTACGGAAAAGACGCTGGATTTTACGTTCTTCAATGGCATTTCCTTTTTGCACTTCCGCACCAGCTGTTTCCACAGATTCAACTGTTTGAACCTTAGAAGACCCTGTCGCACCGCCGACGCCATCACGACCTGTTTTCCCACCAAGTAGGATAATCACATCGCCCGCTTCAGGCTTTTCACGGACAACATTTCCCTTAGGAGCAGCGCCGACAACGGCTCCAAGCTCCATGCGTTTGGCTACAAAGCCTGGGTGGAAATACTCACGGACATAAGTTGTTGCAAGACCGATTTGATTTCCGTAGGAAGAATAACCATGAGCCGCTGTCTTCGAAATGACTTGTTGCGGCAATTTACCAGCACGTGTCTCCGAGATCGGTGCCGTAATATCGCCCGCTCCTGAGATCCGCATCGCCTGATAAACATAAGAACGCCCTGACAATGGGTCACGAATGGCACCTCCGATACAGGTTGCGGCTCCACCAAAGGGCTCAATTTCCGTTGGGTGATTGTGGGTTTCATTCTTGAACATGAGGAGCCATGGTTCTTTGACACCATCAACGTCAACCTCGATTTCAACCGAGCAGGCATTGATCTCATCAGATACTTCCATATCTTCCAAACGGCCCTTGGCACGTTCGTAACGACCGAAAATAGTTGCCATATCCATCAAGGTTTGCGGTTTTTCAGAGCGCTCCAACTCATCACGCATGGCTAGATACTTGTCATAAGTCGCCTGCAATTGTTTTTGGAATTTAGACGCTGAGAAATCAATAGTTTTCAACTCTGTCTCAAAAGTTGTATGACGGCAGTGGTCAGACCAGTAAGTATCCAAGACCTTGAGTTCTGTTTCTGTCGGCACACGCCCGATTGACTTGAAGTAGTCTTGGATAAAAAGCAAATCATCCACTTCCATCGCCATCCCTTGCTCGGCCTTGTAGCGTGTAAAGTCTTCCGCCGTATAGCTTTCAAAGAAAGTCAATTTTGGAATGGTCTTATCTGACTCTGAGAATTCTTGCTTGGCAATCCCTGTCGTGATGTCTTTGAAACGAGAATCAACTGGATTGAGCAGGTAGTTTTTGACCGCTTCTAACTCAGTCGCATCAATATCTTTATTGACCAAGTAAAGTTGGGCCGTATTGACCCTTACATGACTTGAACTACCCAGTAAGAGCAAGGCTTCTTGAGCTGAAGCCGCCCGCTGGTCAAACTGCCCTGGCAAGCTTTCAATAGCAAAGAAAGCGTACTCAGATAAAGACTCCACAACCTCTGCTTCTGACAAGAGACGGTCTGTCACCTGCTCAGAAAAGATATGTTTTTCCGCACGCGCAAATAGGCTTTCACTTAGATTAAAAACATCGTAAGTCTGCACAATGCGCAGTTCTGCTAAAGTCTTTAATTGGAGATTGTGGGTCAATTCCTTGACTAAGCTCTGAGATTTGATTCCAAAATTAGGTTTTTTCTCAACAAAAATACGCTTATCCATAGTATCTTCTATCCTTTTCTTACTTCAATTCTTGCAGTTTTTCCCAGACGATTTGATAAACATCGGTCAGCTCGCCTAGGCCGCGACGGAAGACATCCTTGTCCATGTGATGCCCCTCAGCATCCCAAAGCCGACAATTGTCCGGTGAGAATTCATCTGCTAGAATAATTTTACCGTCCTGGTCAAAACCAAACTCTAACTTGAAATCAATCAGCTTAAGCCCGATCTGGCGGAACCAGTCTGACAAAAGAAGATTGATACGGCGAGTCTCCTCTTTTAAGAAAGCAATCTGTTGGTCATCCGCAATCTTTAGGAATTTCACATGCTCGTCATTGATAAAAGGATCATCCAAATCATCGTTTTTATAGTAAAATTCAACGATCGGAGTGTCCAAGGCGATCCCTTCTTCCACACCAAAGCGTTTAGAGAAAGAGCCTGCTGTATAGTTACGCAACACCACTTCCAAGGGAATAATGTCAACTTTTTTATTAAGCTGATCTGTCTCTGAGATTTTCTCGATAAAATGCGTTGCCACACCAGCAGCATTCAATTTTTCAAAAATAAAGGCTGAAATTTTATTGTTCAATACCCCTTTCCCTGCAATCTGCTCCTTTTTAACGCCATTAAAAGCCGTTGCCTGATCTTTGTAACGGGCCAAAATCACATGCTCATCCTCTGTCGCAAAAATATCCTTTGCTTTTCCCGAATATAACAACTTATTTGACATTTTATTATTCGCCTTTCGTGCTTTTATACCCTAATTTTACCATATTCAAAATAATTTTACAATAATTCCCGTACAAACCTCTAAAAACGGATTGAACCTCCTTGAAAATCCGAACAAAATTAAAAGGAATGAGTTCCGCTCAATACAGGATTCATTCCTTTCAATCATTGCTTGTTCAACTTTTTAGGGATTAGTACATGCCCAAAAGATTACTTTTTTATATATCTTATTTTTTCAATTTTCCATGAATATAGGTTACTATGTCTGAGATATTCTTAAAATGATCAATATGTTCATCTGGGATCTCAATTGCAAATGTATCTTCAAGGTCAATGATAAATTCCATCAAATCAACCGAATCAACACCTAATTCATCTTTGAGACTGAGTTCAGGACTGACAGAGAAATCTGCCCCTTCATGCTCTTGAATAACTTCAACAATCTTTACGTAAATTTCCTTCTCGCTCATTTTTCCTCCTCAGTTCTTGAAAATTCAACCACAGATTTTCCGACAACATCTGTCTCCAACATAGTCCGAATCTGATGAATGGTGCTATAAACAGCCTTGGCATCGCTAGAGCCGTGTGTCTTGACTACCGGTGCCTTGAGACCAAAGAGAACGGCCCCACCAGCACTGGAGTAGTCCAGACTCTTGCGCATCTCCTGTAGGCTATCTTTGAGCAACAAAGCCCCTAGTTTAGCCTTGAGGCCACCGCCTAGAACAGCCTTCTTGAGCTGACCTAGGATGCTAATGGCCGTTCCTTCGATAGACTTGAGCACGGCATTGCCCGTAAAGCCATCTGCTACGACAACATCTGCCACTCCATCCATAAGGTCACGTGCCTCCACATTGCCGATGAAATTCAGCTTGTCATCCGCTGCCAGCAAGGCATAGGTTTCCTTACGCAGAGGGTCTCCCTTGCTGGCTTCCGTGCCATTATTGAGCAAACCAACCCGTGGCTGCTTAATTCCACGAACATTTTCCGCATAAAAAGAACCTAGGATAGCATATTGATGCAGATGGTGAGGGGTATTTTCAGCATTTGCCCCCAGATCCAGCATATCAAAACCTCGGCCATCTCCAGTCGGTAAAGTGGACAAGAGTCCTGGTCGGTCAATATTTTTGATCCGTCCCACGATAAAGAAACCCACAGCCAGAAGCGCCCCTGTGTTACCAGCAGACAGGACCGCATCTGCTTCCCCGTCTTTGACTGCCTTGGCTGCCAGAACCATGCTAGCCTGCTTCTTCTTGCGAATAGCCCTAGTCGGCTCATCATCCGAATCAATCTTTTCATCCGTATGGACGATGCTGACGCGCTCTGTCGCTGTCAACAGAGGTTTAATCTTGGCCTCATCCCCATAGAGAACAATCTCAATATCCGCGAAGTCTCTCAGAGCCTGGTTGGCACCTTCGACTAAAGCCTGAGGGGCATTGTCTCCGCCCATGGCATCAATAGCTATTTTTTTCATGTTTTTCTTCCTCATGTTTATCTTGTAAAATACTGCCCCAGTCGCCCAGAGAGTCGATAAATTTCTTTGATTTAAGATGAATGCCTACATATTCATCATAGAGTTGATCTATAAAATCCCTGATCTGTCGCTTGATATCAGCCTTGAGCGAAATCGTCTCCAGCTCACTAAACTGAACCGCCTGAAACTGATTGAGCAAAAAAGGAATATTAGGGTTGAGATGGCTGCGATGAGCATCCTTGTGATAATGCTCTGGGCAGAGCACCCCGCCATATTGAAAGGAGAAATCAAAAGGCAGACCTGTCCGATGGCAAAAAACACAGTCATGGAAATTCATAGAAACGCCAAAGCGAGATAAAATCTGAATTTCAAAAATATTCGTCAAGACTTCATAATCCAGGCCTTGATTCATCAAATCCAGTGTCTTTTGCAGGAAAGCAAAGAGGGCTGGATCTGGCTGATTGTCCTGAATACTAGCATCCGCTAAGGCTGCCACGTAGCTGGCATAAGCCATGACAAAGAGATCGCCCTTGATTTGCCCGTAACTTTCCACAGCTTGGTAATCTTCGATATAGCTGAGTCCGTCGTCATTGATTTTCATCAAGAGTTCTGCTGCAGTCAGAGGCTGGATGACTGGCGCCAGCTTAGATTTTCCAGCATGTTTCACGAAAAACATTCGCTTGCCAGCCTGTTCCGTAAAGATCTTGACCAGCTTATCATCTTCTCGAAAATTCCGATTATATAGAATCAAACTCTTGCTTGTTAACGGTCTAAGCATGGTCTGCCATGTACTCCTTGAGCCGTCTCAGAGCTTCCTTGATGGTTTCCATACTAGCTGCATAAGACAGGCGGATATAGCCTTCTCCGTACTGGCCAAAGGCCGCTCCTGGGATAAAGGCCACAGCCTTCTTCTCAGCAAAATCCCTCAAAAAAGCAAAAGAATCTTGATTGTAGCCTGCTGGAATTTTGGCAAAAATATAGAAAGCTCCATCTGGCTTGATAATCTGATAACCTAGCTCCGTCATTTTTTCGATAATGTAATCCCGCCGCTGGATGTATTCCGTCTTCATGGGTTGAGCATCATCTTTACCAGCTGTCAATGCCTCAATAGCTGCATATTGAGCCATGGTGTTGGCTGCTGTCACTAGATACTGATGGCTCTTGATTAATTGAGCTGTAAAAGCAGCCGGTGCAAAGATAAAGCCCAATCGCCAGCCCGTCATAGCATGAGACTTGGACAAGCCATTGATCACGATGGTCTGCTCAGGCAAATATTCCGCCAGAGAAACGTGTCCCTGCTCCGTATAAGTCAACTCAGAGTATACCTCATCACAAACGACAAATACTTCATACTTGCTCAATACTGCTGCCAAAGCCTCAATCTGCTCTCGCGAATAAGTCACGCCAGTCGGATTGGCCGGATAGTTCAAAATAACCGCCTTGAGCGCATCCCCCTGCTCCAAGATAGCCTGCTCTAGCATTTCAGGGGTCAAGACGAAGTTGTTTTCTGTCGTATCAATCTCGACAATCTCCGCCCCGACCAAATTGACAATCGGCTCATAGCCTGGATAAGCTGGCGCTGGCAGCAAGACCTTATCGCCCTCCTCCAGAATAGCCGTCAAAGTCGCAGATAGGGCCTCGGTTGCTCCAATGGTCACTAAAATCTCATTCTCTGGATTGTAGGACAGGTGGTATTTTTCCTTGACAAAGTCAGACGCAGCCTGGCGCAGCTCCAAAAGTCCACTCATCCCTGTATAGTGACTCTGGTTGGCATCAATAGCTGCCTTGGCTGCTTCCTTGATGTGATCCGGTGTCGGAAAGTCTGGCTCTCCCAAGGTCAGCCGCAGAACACCTGGGATCGTAGAAATAGACTGGTCAAACTGACGAATCAGGGATATTTCAATCTTATCTAAATTTTTATTAAACTTTTTTGTCAAATCCATGGCCACCTCCGATAACTTAATAGAACCATTATACTATAAAAGCATTACTACAGCAAAATTTTATTATAAGTGAGAAAAAGAAAGAGAACTAGCAACACACTAGTTCTCAAATAATTATAAGTCTATTAAATAGTTTATTTTTTTTCGCTTTCAAATAATGGAGAGAGAGGACGTTTTTCATGAATACGAACGATCGCTTCTGCTAACAGATGAGCGATGGAAATCTGCTCAATCTTATCAATCAATCGTTCTTCAGGAAGGTAAATCGTATCCAAAACAATCAACTTTTTAATAGCAGATTTTTGAATATTTTCCATAGCTGGACCAGATAAGACAGGATGGGTACAGCTAGCATAGACTTCAACTGCGCCAGCTTCTGCTAGGGCATCCGCTGCATGACAAATCGTTCCCGCTGTATCAATCATGTCATCAATCAGGATACATGTTTTGCCTGCAACCTTACCAATGATATTCATGACTTCACTAGTATTCATTTTATCAACACTGCGGCGTTTATCGATAATAGCAATTGATGTTTTAAGAAATTCCGCCAATTTACGGGCCCGACTCACACCGCCATGATCCGGACTAACCACCACATAATCATTGCCAACCATGCCACGGCGTTCAAAATAATCAGCGATCAAAGGAGCCCCCATCAAATGATCAACAGGAATATCAAAGAAGCCTTGAATCTGAGAAGCATGCAAATCAATGGTCAACAAACGGTCAACTCCAGCAATCTCCAGCATATTAGCAACTAATTTAGATGTAATCGGCTCACGAGCACGAGCTTTTCGATCCTGTCTAGCATAACCATAGTAGGGCATTACCACATTGATAGATTCTGCACTAGCTCTCTTCAAAGCATCTACCATGATCAAAATTTCCATTAAATTATCATTGACTGGCGAGCTGGTAGACTGCAAAATAAAGACGTGTTTCCCGCGGATAGATTCTTCAATATTCACTTGAATCTCCCCGTCAGAGAACTGACGGACAGTTGCTTTCCCAAGTGGCAATCCAATCTCTTGAGCAACACGCTGCGCTAATTCTTGATTAGAAGAAAGAGCAAAGAGTTTTAAATCAGAAAAAGACATGATTTCCTCCAGATTCTAAATCGTCTTTTATTGTATCTGTTACAAGTTTTCCAATTTCCATTGTAACCCTTTTTTGCCTATTTTTCAATTGATAAATTGTAAAATATAGTGCAACAAAAAACGGCTCTATAATTTCTGTAGTGGGTAAATCCACCGCAGGGATTATGGAGCCTATTTTGTTGTAGAAAAAAAGTCCCATAAGACCTATAATGAAAAGCAACGAAACCATCATTAGAAAGAATCTTATGGAACAGTTAAATTTTATCACAAACTTACTGGGAATAAAAGACCCTAACATCACTATTTTAGATTATGTAGATGCTGGAACACACAAGGAAATCCTCGCTAAGCTAGATTATCCCGCACCTAAATGCCCTCACTGCCAAGGAAAAATGGCTAAATATGACTTCCAGAAAGAATCGAAAATTCCCTATCTAGAGTGCGCGGGATACAAGACATTGATTCGTCTAAGGAAACGACGTTTCCGCTGTCAAGATTGCGGGAAAGTAGCTGTCGCAGAAACGTCCTTAGTCAAGAAGAATCACCAAATCGCAACCATCGTCAAGCAGAAAATCGCTCAAAAACTAATCGACAAAGTCCCTATGACAGTTATCGCTGAAAACTTGGCTGTCTCTACTTCCACCGTCATTCGTAAACTGAAAGAGTTTAAATTCAAGACAGATTTATCTTATCTTCCAACTCACATGTCTTGGGATGAATACAGCTTCAAGAAAGGCAAGATGAGCTTCATTGCGCAGGATTTTGACTCGCTCAAGGTCATCACAATTCTGGACGGACGAACGCAAGCAACCATTTGCAATCACTTTCTGCGCTATTCCAGACAAGTCCGAAACGGCGTTAAAGTCATTACCATAGACATGTTTAGTCCCTATTACGATATTGCCAGAAAACTATTTCCAAAGGCTAAAATCGTTCTGGATCGTTTTCACATTGTCCAACATCTCAGCCGGGCTATGAGTCGTGTTCGTGTTCAAATCATGAATCAATTGGATCGAAAATCGCACGAATATAAGGCACTGAAACGTTACTGGAAACTCATTCAACAAGACAGTCGGAAACTAAGTCATAAACGCTTTTATCGTCCGACTTTTCGTATGCATTTGACCAACAAAGAGATTCTGGAAAAGCTTCTCTCTTACTCTCAAGAACTCAGAGAACACTATGAAATCTACCAGCTCTTACTCTTTCATTTCCAAGAGAAACAGACTGATCATTTCTTTGGACTCATTGAAGATACCATTTCTTATGTAAATCCTATCTTTCTAACTGTTTTTAAGACTTTTTTGAAAGATTAGGAAAAGATTATCAACGCTCTGGAATTACCCTATTCTAACGCAAAACTGGAGGCTACTAACAACCTCATCAAGGTTATCAAGCGCAACACTTTTGGCTTCCGGAATTTTGACGATTTTAAAAAACGTATTCTCATCGCTTTGAATATCAAAAAGGAGAGAACCAATCCGGTTCTCTCCAGGATATGACTTTTCGTTAACCCACTACAGTTGACAAAGAGCCAATTTAATTTGGATAAATATAAGTTACAGCACCTGGATTAAACCAGCCTCGGTAGTTACCAATTGCTTGGTTGCCAGCATAATTAGCTTCTGATACTTGGATGTTAGTAGCAGATTGAACAGCTGTTACTACAGCAACGTGTCCATATCCACCATCATTCCAACATGCAATCGCACCAACTTGAGGTTGTGAACCTGTACGGAAGCCTGCTGCTGCTGCACTAGCTGCCCATTGACCACCATTACCCCAATAGTCGCCAGCCCATGGAGCCAAAGTCTTAGCTCCCCAAGTACATTGACCTACAGGATAGGTTGTCGCTGAAGAACTGTAAGTAGGACGAGAGACAGTTGCTGCTGGCTGAGTCACTGCTGGTGCAGATACAGTAGCCTCTGCCGCAGGAGCTGCTGCTGTATTATTTACAGCTTGAACCTGAGCTGAGAAGCTAGTATTTGCAGAAGCAAGAACTGCTTGTTGTTGTGCCTGTTGTTGTGCTTTATAAGCTGCCTCTGCTGCTGCTGCTTCTGCTGCTGCTTTCTCTGCTGCTGCTTTTTGCTCTAAGAGGCTATTTTTTTCATTTTCAGCAGTTGTTTTTTCTGCTGCAAGGTTCAACTGAGCAACTTTAAGTTCTGCTTGTTTGGTTGTTAAAACTTGTGCATCATCTGAAAGCTGTTGCTGATTAGCGATAACAGTATTGATTGCTTCATTATTAGCAACTTGTTTTTCAGCAATTGCTTCTTTATCAGCTTTTTGTTGCTCTAACATTTTATTATTTGCTGCAACAATTTCACTCATAGCAGCTACACGTGAAATTGCTTCTGTAATAGAGCTAGAACTCACGATTGTATTAATGTAACTAGTAGCAGTTCCATTCGTTTGAGCACTACGAGCTTGATTAGCAAGCGATTCATTTCGAGCAACGATGTTTTTAGATAAAGTATCAATTTCAGCTGATAACTTAGCAGACTCTGCTGATAATTTTTCATTTTCAGCTTGAAGTTTTTCTTGTTGTTTTTGAATTGCAGAAACTTGACTTTGAATCTCGTCAACTTGTGCTTGTGCTGATTGCTGTTGCGCTGTTATACTGTTAATTTTACTGTCTTGAGCAGCAATTTTATCATCGGTAGAATCCGCTTTTACACTCACAAGTGAAGCTCCTTGAGAAAGGATAAGCGTACTCAACAAAATTGATGCGAACAATTTTTTCTTCATAAAAATATATACTCCTTCTTGGTAAGACATTATATAGTATATCAAAAATCAAAACTGTTTGTGTTACGTATTTATTACATTTCTATTTCTTATTCATCATAAATAGACTTTTTCAAACAAAGATTGGAATACCAAGAAGAAAACAGCATTTAAGAGTAAAGTAGGAACCAAACTAAAGATAATGAAATGTGAAAAATCAATTGCTGCCAGCTTTAAAAGAAGAACCAAAGTGACACTAACTATTTCAATCAAAAAGACAGCCGTAATAACAGATAAAAAACGAGTCAAGCGATTTAACAACAAAACGTCATTCATATAAATAATGAAAGCACTAAGCAAAGGAAATAAAATCACAAAAATGCCTATAACATGTAAATAATAAACATCATATATCAATCCCAGTCCCATAAATAAAACAAGATTGAAAGTTTTAGAAAAATTAATAGAAATAAAAATCATGTAAATCAGTAATAAGTGGCTGATAGGATAGCACTGACCTGATAATAAACCGATAAAGAGTCTAGACAACTGTCCATCAAGTAATAAGATTAAAAACAAGATAATCGGTGTTAAAATTTTTTCTTTCGAACTTTTCATATCAATTTCTCACCAAAATTACAGCTTGGATATCTGAAAAATCAGCAGCAGGTTGGACTAAAATCACATCATTCAACTGATCTTTCCCTTTAGAGACAGACAAAACTTTTCCCACAAGTAAATTTTCTGCATTATAGGCACCTAATCCGCTTGTCAGAACAGAAGCCCCTTCTGTAATACCAGAAAAACTATTTAACTGACTTATAATAAAAGCGGATTTTTTAGAATCAAAACCAGTAATAATACCATAGACAAAACCAGTCTCTGTTTGAATCTTCACAGAAATTTGGCTTGAATTTTTTTCATTGCTAAGCAAGGTCACAACACTTGAATCAGCAGAAACCTGTGTTACTGCTCCGATGACTCCACCATTAGAAATTGCCAGCATTGAGTTTGTAACATCACTAGCAGCCCCTTTATCAATTGTCAGTTCATTTGTCCAAGCAGACGGACTACGAGCAATCACCTCTGAAGCAATTTTAATCGTGTTTTGGTCCTGCTCTTTTAAATCTAATAATTGCCTTAATTGACTATTCTCATCTTCCAAAGAATCAACTTTATTTGCCTTCTCTTCTATGGTATAAAGCGCTTTCTTTAAATCTCCATTTTCTTTATATGTTTTCATCAAATCAAAAAGTCTATCTTTTTCATTTAACACAAAGGTAACAGGCCGAGCAATCATTCGATCAATTGTTGAAATTATATTAGAAGAAAAAGAAATAAAATAAGACGAGACAGGCGAAAATAACACCCCTCCTATTAAGCTAATAGTTATTAAAAAGAAAATAAAAAACTTAGATTTTTTAAATTTATTCATAAAAATAAACCTCAGCAATATCAATACATAATGGTTCCAACTCGATATATGTTCCTTATTACAGCATATATCAATTTTAAAGAAAAAATTAAGGTTAAATTAACTTACCTTAATGCAAAAAGATACAAGAAAAGGAGATAGCATCAGCTAAACTCCTTACTTATAGCGGAGAATGGGGGATTCGAACCCCCGCGCCAGTTACCCGACCTAACGATTTAGCAAACCGTCCTCTTCAGCCTCTTGAGTAATTCTCCAATATTAATGGGCACGAGTGGACTCGAACCACCGACCTCACGCTTATCAGGCGTGCGCTCTAACCACCTGAGCTACGCGCCCAAGTTAAAAACTTGGATTGAACAATCTAGTTCAAAGCGGGTGACGAGAATCGAACTCGCGACAACAGCTTGGAAGGCTGTAGTTTTACCACTAAACTACACCCGCTTATATTCAGAATAAAATGGCGCGAGACGGAATCGAACCGCCGACACATGGAGCTTCAATCCATTGCTCTACCAACTGAGCTACCGAGCCAAAATTGCGGGAGCAGGATTTGAACCTACGACCTTCGGGTTATGAGCCCGACGAGCTACCTAGCTGCTCCATCCCGCGATATTCTTATCTAAGGAGGATGTGGGATTCGAACCCACGCACGCTTTTACACGCCTGACGGTTTTCAAGACCGTTCCCTTCAGCCGGACTTGGGTAATCCTCCAACATAGTGAGTTTCACACAATATGGACCTTGTAGGACTTGAACCTACGACCACTCGGTTATGAGCCGAGAGCTCTAACCAGCTGAGCTAAAGGTCCAACAAGATCATCATAGCGGCGAAGGGGATCGAACCCCCGACCTCCCGGGTATGAACCGGACGCTCTAGCCAGCTGAGCTACACCGCCATATATCGGGAAGACAGGATTCGAACCTGCGACACCTTGGTCCCAAACCAAGTACTCTACCAAGCTGAGCTACTTCCCGAGAAAATCCAAAAACGGAGTCATGAGACTTCGTTCTAATATGCACCCTAGAGGAGTCGAACCTCTAACCGCCTGATTCGTAGTCAGGTACTCTATCCAGTTGAGCTAAGGGTGCTCTTTTAAACTCTCATGCCGAGGACCGGAATCGAACCGGTACGATCGTTGC
>NZ_CABPTS010000030.1:0-20514 GCF_902460385.1 Streptococcus sp. Marseille-P7376 | reverse complement strand
TGTTGGTTTTGTGTACACTTTTTACACTAAACTTTAGCTCAAAAAAAGACAATTTCCTTCGTTTGACATATGGAACTCAAACTATTTTTCATCAAATACCTTGATATACTTGACAAATGGTAGAAAAGGACTCAGCCCTGTTCAGTACAGAACCAAATCCTTTCATTAATATTTTTTGTCTAACTTTTTGGGGTCAGTACATTCTACTTCTCGGTCTTTTTTTCAAAGGTCAATAGTAGAGCAAAGAAGCCGATTAGGCTAAAAATCAGCCAGGCGCCAGTTATATTCCAGAGGGCTAGGCTGGTAAAGAGCATGGTTCCGAGAGGGACAGAGAAGCTAAAAAGCAGGCTGAGAAAGCTGGAAGTTTGAGCGAGGACATCTGATGAGAGCTTGCTAAGGAGCAGGCTATTGATTTTCGGATTGACCTTTCCAGCTATATACATCATAAAGAAAATAGCTACCATGCCTAAAAATACAGGTAAACGAAAAAGATTAATCAAACCCAAAGTTAAGATAGCCAAGGTAGAGGCAAGAGCCAGATGATTGATGGAAAGTTTGCTGAAAAAGTCTTTAGGTGTCAATCCGGCAGAGACAACGCCCAGAATGAAAACAGTCTCAAAAATGAGCAGGGATTGGCTGAAAGAAAGGCCAAAAACAGGATGATCCAGTAGATCAAGATTGTAGAGAGCCATGACGGAGCCACCCAAGGCATTGAGAATCAGGATTTGAGAGAGCAATTTTAAAAAACTGCTGGCTCCTTCTTGTTCAAAGATAATTTTAGAATTTTGATACAGTTCTTTAAGCTGGGTCTTGAGGGGGAGGGGACTCTGAGAAGATTGGACCGTTTCATGAGTCAGTCTATTGCGAACGATATATAAAATGGAAGAAGAAAGGAGAAAGGCTAGAGCATTTAAGAGAGCGACCAGTGCGAAGTTTTGATTGCTGGCAGCAAGTAGCCAGACACCCAGTGCCTGCCCGATTAGATTGCAGATAAAGGTAATCATCTGGGTGAAGGAGAAAGCTTCCATGAGATTTTCCTCTGCCACATTCTTTTTTAGAATGGGCATTTGCAAACCGCTGCGATAATCACTGATTACATCGGATAGGATATTCATCAGGCAAACCAGAGAAAAAGCAAGATAGCTGATTGACTTAGTCAGGAAAGCCACCAAGATGAACAGCAAGGCTTGAAGATAGCCAAAACGAATCAGCCAAGCAGATTTATGAACAGTTTTGTCTGCCTGTATTCCCACAAAAATCGTAAAGAGAGTCGGTACGAGAATGATTAGATTGGCGGTTGCTACGGCAAATTTTGGTTGAGGCATACTGGAGGCAAAAACTACAAAAACAATGTTGTAGATGGAGGCTCCCAGTGTGTTAAAAATCCGAGAAAGGCTCAGGGCAGCATAAACCCTATTTTTAAAAAATAATTTCATAAGTGACTCCTTTTTGTTTTATCAATCTTGATTATAGCAGACAATAATCATGCTTCAAGGGGGTTTCAGTAAGTGGTAAAACTTAGTAAGCTAAGTGGTAAGAATCCCAATGCGACTTACAGCTTCCTTCTGAGCCTAGTATAAGATAAAAATAAAAAAGGAGATAAAAGTTAGATATTTTTAACAGATTTGTTTTCTCAGGAGTTTTTCAATGGCTAACTGGTAATGTTCAGCGCTGTTTTGGCAATCTAGCAGATTTTGCTCGTTTTTCCCGCCTTTGGCCTGAAAACTGAAGGCAAATTCATAATATTTTCTAAAATAGCTAGCAATTTTGAGGTAGCTATGTCGCTTTTCCCGTTTTCAAATCGGGAGAGCATTGATTTGGAATACACTTGCTTGGCTGCTTGGGATAAGGAGACGTGCCTAGCTTCTCTGAACTCTTTAAATATTTTTCCTAGCATTACCATAAACATTTCCTCCGAATATTAGTAGTATTATAACAAAAACTGATCAATCCTAGTTTTCAAGGGGGAATCATGATATAATAAAAGAGAAAATTTAAAGAACGAGGCACTTATGTTAAATATTCAAGAAATTCGGAAAAATCCTGATGGTCTGAAGTTTGAGCAGAATTTTGATTTGGCTCAGGAGTTACAAGAGCGTAACGCTGAGATTTTGGACGTAAAAAATGTTACGGCCAAAGGGAAGGCTCAGTATGAAGAAGGGCTTTACTTCCTTGATTATGAGCTGTCTTATACCATTACCCTAGCTTCCAGCCGCAGCATGGAGCCAGTTGACTTGCAGGAAGCCTATCTGGTCAATGAAATTTTTGCGGATGGTCAGCATGGAAGCTCGCAGCAGGATTTGCTAGAGGAAGATCTGGTTTTACCTATTGAGGGAGATAGAATTGATCTGGCTGAGAGTGTGGCGGACAATATTCTGCTCAATATTCCGCTAAAAATCTTGACTCCAGAAGAAGAGGCAGGCAGTGAGATGCCGACAGGAAATGATTGGCAGGTCATGACAGAAGAGGAATATCAACAAAGCCAAAAAGAGAAAAAGGAAGCGAATAGTCCTTTTGCAGGGCTGCAGGGCTTATTTGACGAGTAGGCCAGACAGGAGTCTGGTTTAACTTGCGCTTGTAAAAATATGTAAGAGAGCTAGCATTTTGGCATAGCTGAAAACAGGCATGAAATTAGCTGTTTTTGTAGATTAAGAACGAACAGTAAATATTTTGAAATCCGTTACTTATTTGATATACTGATTAAAAATATATTAGAACGATATTATGATATATTGTTCTGAAAAAGGAAGGAAGTTTTTATGGATATATTATTTATCCCAGGGTGGTTGATTATTGCAATCATTGCTGCCATCGTGCTTATTGTTCTTTTGGCTAAGGGGTATGTCAATGCTAAGCCAAATGAAGTAGTCGTTATTACTGGTCTGCGTAAGCAGCGCCATTTGCGCGGTAAGGCTGGTTTCATGATTCCTTTTGTAGAGCAACGCTCTTATCTAGATATCGAGCAGTTTTCTACCGATGTTCGTACTTCTGAGTCTGTACCGACACTTGACTTTATCAATGTTCGTGCAGATGCTGCTGTTAAGCTGAAGATTGGTACTACGGATGAAATGGTCGAGCGGGCAGCTGAGAACTTCCTCAACTGGAATACAGAGGATATTTCAAATTCTGTTCAAGATGTCCTAGAAGGAAATCTTCGTGAGGTAATCGGTCAGATGGAACTGCGCAAGATGGTTAATGACCGTCAGGAATTTGCCTCTAAAGTGCAGGATAACGTAGCGCCAGATTTGGCTAAGATGGGTCTGGAAGTCATTGCCTTTACCGTTCAGTCTTTCTCTGACGAAGGTGGTGTGATTGATAATCTCGGTATCGAGAATGTCGAAACGATCAAGAAAGACGCCCTGATTGCCAAGGCTAAGGCCGAACGTGAGCGCAAGGAAGTTGAGGCTGAGCAGGATAAGTTGGCTAACGACAAGCGCGTGGCTGCTGACTTAGAAATTGCTCAAAAGCAAAATGAACTGAAACTCAAGCAAGCTGCTCTTAAACAAGAAGCAGACATTGCTCAGGCTAAGGCTGATGCGGCTCAAGGTATCGAAGCAGAAATTCAACGTCGTGAGCAGGAACGTGTGGCTGCCGAAGCCAACATCATGAAGCAAGAAAAAGAAGCGGAAGTCAAGGAGCGGGAAGTTAAAGTTCGTGAGCAGGAATTGGATGCCAATATCCGCAAGCAAGCCGAAGCTGAAAAATATGCCCGTCAACAGGCTGCGGAAGCTCAACTGATTGAGCGTCAGCGTCAGGCTGAAGCAGAACTTTTTGAAACGCAGAAAGAAGCAGAAGCTCGCAAGGCTCAAGCCGAAGCTGAGAAATACGCTCAGTTGCAGGAAGCAGAAGCCATCGAGGCCAAAGGGCGTGCCGAGGCGGAAGCCATTCGCCTTAAGCTAGAAGCGGAAGCGCAAGGTTTGGACAAAAAAGCTGAAGCTATGAAGAAGATGCAGGAAGCTGCGATTACGGAAATGATTGTCGATAAACTGCCAGAAATTGCTCGTGCTGTAGCAGAGCCATTGACCAAGGTAGACAAGATTACCATGTATGGGGATGGCAATGCTTCTAAGATGGTCGGCGATATCATGCAGAGTATTGATCAAGTTTCTCAAGGGGCAGGCTTTGATATTCGCCAACTCCTAGCAGGAGCACTGGGCGTCAATATGACTGTCAACAAACTTAAACAAGATGAACAACCGGTCATTGAGATCGAAGATAAATAAATCAGAATCTTACTAAAATAAAGCAAACAGCTGGAAGTGGGAACTTCTGGCTGTTTGCGTATCCTTCCCCAGAAAAGCATTTCTATCAGCTAAATACTTTTCATTACCTTGTAAAAATGTTAAAATATAACAAATTAAACAACTAAGTCAAGAGGAGTAGAAAATGACTAAAGCAAACTTTGGTGTTGTTGGTATGGCTGTGATGGGGCGTAACCTCGCTCTCAATATCGAATCCCGCGGCTATACTGTTGCGATTTATAACCGTTCAGCAAACAAAACGGAAGATGTAATCGCTTGTCATCCTGAGAAGAATTTCGTACCTAGCTATGATGTGGAGTCTTTCGTTCAATCTATCGAAAAACCACGCCGTATCATGCTGATGGTTCAAGCAGGACCTGGTACAGATGCGACGATTCAGGCTTTGTTGCCTCACTTGGACAAGGGCGATATCCTGATTGACGGTGGGAACACTTTCTACAAAGACACGATTCGCCGGAATGAAGAGTTGGCCAACTCTGGCATCAATTTCATCGGTACAGGCGTTTCTGGTGGTGAAAAAGGAGCCTTAGAAGGTCCATCTATCATGCCGGGCGGTCAGAAAGAAGCTTATGAGTTAGTCGCAGATGTTCTAGAAGAAATCTCAGCTAAGGCACCTGAAGACGGTGCACCATGTGTGACCTATATCGGTCCTGACGGTGCAGGTCACTATGTGAAAATGGTCCATAACGGGATTGAATACGGAGATATGCAGCTCATCGCAGAAAGTTATGACCTCATGCAGCACTTGTTGGGGCTATCTGCAGCTGAAATGGCGGATATTTTCACTGACTGGAACCAAGGCGAGCTAGATAGCTACCTGATTGAGATTACAGCAGATATCTTGACACGAAAGGACGATGAAGGCCAAGACGGCCCAATCGTTGACTACATCCTTGATGCTGCAGGAAACAAAGGAACTGGTAAATGGACCAGTCAGTCTTCTTTGGATTTGGGTGTGCCACTGCCATTGATTACAGAATCTGTTTTTGCCCGCTATATCTCTACCTACAAAGATGAGCGCGTGGCCGCTAGCAAGGTATTGCCAAAACCTGCAGCCTTTAGCTACGATGGTGACAAGGCTGAGTTGATTGAGAAAATCCGTCAGGCTCTGTACTTCTCAAAAATCATGTCTTATGCCCAAGGGTTTGCCCAATTGCGTGTAGCATCTAAAGAAAACAACTGGGATCTGCCGTTTGGTGAAATTGCTTCTATCTGGCGTGCTGGTTGTATCATCCGTGCTCGTTTCCTGCAAAAGATTACAGATGCTTACAAGCGCGATGCAGACTTGGCTAACTTGCTCTTGGACGAATACTTCATGGACATTACAGCTAAATACCAACAAGCCGTCCGTGATGTGGTTAGCTTAGCAGTACAAGCAGGCGTACCGGTACCAACATTCTCTAGCGCTATCGCTTACTTTGACAGCTACCGAGCAGAAAATCTGCCTGCTAACCTGATTCAGGCTCAGCGCGACTACTTTGGTGCTCATACATATAACCGCAAAGACAAAGAAGGAACTTACCACTATTCTTGGTATGATGAAAAATAGGATAGGCCTATGGCAAAGCGAATTTTATTAGTAGAAAATGAAAAGAATCTTGCACGATTTGTGACTTTGGAACTGCAAAAGGAAAGTTTTCTTGTAGACATGGCTGAAACGGGTAAAGAAGGCCTAGCTTTAGCTAGAGAAGCAGATTATGATCTGCTCTTGCTCAACTATGCTCTTCAGGATATGACTGCCAGTGATTTTGCCGAACAGCTGAGCTTAATCAAGCCAGCTTCTGTTATCATTGTCCTTGCCAGTCGTGAAGAAATCAAAGAACATGCAGCTGAGATTCAGCGCTTTGCTGTGTCCTATACCATAAAACCCTTTATTATCAATGATTTGGTTGAAAGGGTATCAGGGATTTTTCGAGGTCGAGACTTTATTGACCAGCATTGTAGCAAGCTGAAAACACCGACTGCTTACCGTAACTTGCGAGTTGATTTGAAAAACCATATCGTCTATCGTGGAGAGGAAGTGATTGCCTTAACACGACGGGAATATGATCTACTAGTGACGCTGATGAGCAACCAAAAGGTCATGAGCCGAGAGCAACTTTTGGAACGTGTCTGGAAGTATGAAGGTGCTACTGAAACAAATGTCGTTGATGTCTATATTCGTTATCTGCGCAGCAAAATTGATATTCCTGAGCAAGCCAGCTACATAAAAACCGTTCGAGGTGTAGGTTATGCCATGCAGGAATAACTGAAGATACTTATTTTTAATAGCAATTAAACTGCACTCCCAAATCTAGATTTTTAGTGTCTGATTTTTGGGAGTGTTGTTTGTGTTTATAAGGAAGTTTTCGCTATGGAAGGAAAAATTCAATATAATAAATTCAGAGATAATCACCTAACTTCAATGCAATCGTTTTCTCTAAGAATAGCTAGCTTTTCTCTGCTTTTTCTTCTAAAATTTCAATTTTTTGCAAAAAATTGACAAATATTTTTTATAAAAGCCTTTACAAAATTTAAAAAAATGATATAATAGTATCGTTGAATGCAAACGATTTCACTAAGAAATGGTTTGTAAAAATATAAGGAGGTCTGGATGATGAAAGATTCATTCAAAAGCATTTTTAGCTTTGAATTTTGGCAAAAATTCGGTAAAGCTTTGATGGTGGTTGTTGCGGTTATGCCCGCAGCAGGTTTGATGATCAGTATTGGTAAGTCAATTCCGATGATCAATCCTGAACTAGGTTTTCTAGTGACTACTGGTGGCGTTTTAGAACAAATTGGTTGGGGGGTTATCGGTAACCTGCATATCCTCTTTGCTCTTGCTATTGGCGGTAGCTGGGCGAAAGATCGTGCTGGTGGTGCCTTTGCGGCAGGTCTATCCTTCATTTTGATTAACCGTATCACTGGGGTTATGTTTGGTGTATCAGGTGATATGCTGAAAGATCCAGAAGCAATGGTTAGCACTTTGTTGGGAGGAAGCATTAAGGTTTCTGACTACTTTATCAGTGTCCTTGAGTCTCCTGCTTTGAACATGGGGGTTTTCGTCGGAATCATCGCTGGTTTTGTTGGAGCAACAGCTTACAACAAATACTACAACTTCCGTAAATTGCCAGATGCTTTGTCATTCTTCAATGGTAAGCGTTTTGTACCGTTCGTTGTTATTTTGCGCTCAGCAATCGTAGCAATTGTTTTGTCATTTGTATGGCCAGTTGTTCAAACAGGTATCAACAACTTTGGTATTTGGATTGCGAATTCACAAGATACAGCTCCAATCTTGGCACCGTTCTTGTACGGTACTTTGGAACGTCTCTTGCTTCCATTTGGTTTGCACCACATGCTGACTATCCCAATGAACTACACACAGCTTGGGGGAACTTATGAAGTACTGACTGGTGCTGCTAAAGGAACTCAAGTATTTGGACAAGATCCACTTTGGTTGGCTTGGGTAAATGACTTGGTTGGTACAAAAACAGCTAATCCGTCTACTTACCAGCACTTACTTGATACTGTTCATCCAGCTCGTTTCAAAGTTGGACAGATGATTGGTTCATTTGGTATCCTTATGGGGGTAGTAGCAGCTATTTACCGCAATGTTGATGCTGATAAGAAACACCAATACAAAGGGATGATGATCGCTACTGCTTTGGCAACCTTCTTGACAGGTGTTACTGAGCCAATCGAGTACATGTTCATGTTCGTGGCAACTCCACTTTACTTGATTTACTCATTTGTACAAGGTGCTGCCTTTGCTATGGCTGACATTGTAAACCTTCGTGTACACTCATTCGGTTCTATCGAATTCTTGACTCGTACTCCAATGGCGATCAACGCTGGCTTGGGTATGGATATTATTAACTTTATTTGGGTAAGTGTCCTCTTTGCTGTAATTATGTACTTCATCGCTAACTTCATGATCAAGAAGTTCAACTACGCAACTCCAGGACGTAATGGTAACTATGAAACAGCTGAAGGTTCAGACGCTGGTTCTTCAGCTCAAGGCGGTGAAAAAGTAGCAGCATCTTCTCAAGTAGTGAACATCATTAACTTGCTGGGTGGTCGTGCTAATATCGTTGATGTAGACGCATGTATGACTCGTCTGCGTGTGACTGTCAAAGATGCAGAAAAAGTCGGAACAGAAGAACAGTGGAAAGCTGAAGGCGCTATGGGCTTGGTTATGAAAGGTCAAGGCGTCCAAGCAATCTACGGACCAAAAGCTGATGTTCTTAAATCTGATATTCAAGACTTGTTGGATTCAGGAGAAGTGATTCCTGAAACTTTGCCAAGTCAAAAAGCTGAGTCTGCAGCTGCAGCAGTTAGCTATAAAGGTGTGACAGAAGCAATCGAAACAGTTGCTGAAGGTGAAGTTATCAAGTTGGAAGATGTGAAAGATCCAGTTTTCTCACAAAAAATGATGGGTGATGGATTTGCAGTTGAACCAGCAAATGGCAAAATCTACTCTCCAGTGGCTGGTAAAGTGACAAGCGTCTTCCCTACAAAACACGCTCTTGGTCTCTTGACTGAAGCTGGTCTTGAAGTGCTTGTTCATATCGGTCTTGATACTGTTAGCCTTGAAGGCAAACCATTTGAAGTACATGTAGCAGAAGGACAAACAGTTGCTGCAGGTGATCTTTTGGTAACAGCAGATTTGGCAGCTATTAAAGAAGCAGGTCGTGAAACATCAACTGTCGTTGTCTTCACAAATGCTCCAGCAATCAAATCAGTTGTAGTTGAAAAATTCGGCAAAGTCGCTGCTAAGACAGTTGTGGCTAAAGTAGAATTGTAAGATAGAAAAGAGAAATCATGGCAAAATTCCTGACTTTAAATACTCATAGTTGGATGGAAGAAGAGCAAGAAAGCAAGCTAAATCAGCTAGCTGAGCGTATTCTCCAAGAAAAATATGATGTCATTTGCCTGCAGGAAGTCAATCAATTAGTGGAGTCTGAACAGGTTGTTCAGGCTCCCTTCTATTATGCGGTAGATGGCGCTATTCCGATTCACCAGGACCACTATGCCTTGCGTCTGGTTGAGAAACTAGCTGAGGCAGGTCTGGACTATTACTGGTCTTGGGCTTATAATCATATTGGGTTTGATATTTACAATGAAGGGGTCGCAATTCTGTCAAGAAAGCCCTTAACGGCAAGAGAGCTCTTGGTGTCTGATGTCAATGATCCAACTGACTATCATACGCGCAAAGTCTTGCTGGCAGAAACGGAGCTTGAAGGACAGTCCATCACGGTCGCTTCCTGTCACTTATCTTGGTGGGATAAAGGTTTCCAAGGAGAATGGGCTAAATTTGAATCAGAGCTTTTGCAAGTTCAGACTCCGCTGGTTCTCATGGGAGATTTTAACAATCCTGTCGGTTATGAAGGCTATCAGCACATTCTAAAAAGTCCGCTTGCTTTGCAAGATAGTCATGCAGTTGCTAACACAGTCGTTGGTAAAGCAACAGTTGAAGGTGATATTGCTGGCTGGGCAGGAAACAAAGATGCTCTAAAAATTGATTATATTTTTACAAGTAAAGATTTTAACATTGAGAAATCAGCTGTTGTCTTTGATGGCCAACGTGGACCAGTCGTTAGTGATCACTTTGGCTTGGAAGCTGACATAGAGTTTTAAGTAATAAAAAGGCAGTTTGTAGTAAACTGTCTTTTTATTATGATGTGTAATTCAGATAAATTGATAATTCTACTCTTCGAAAATCAGAATCATACATTGCTGGTTTCGACTTGTATGATTTTTATTTAGTATCAGCACGAATACTTTATATACCTAGGAAAAACAGCGACGTGAGCCGGGGTACTTAGAGTAAAAAAACGGGTGGCTAAAAGCAGGAAAATCTCCTTAGATGAACTAAAAGCATTCGTAGGATCCCATCCCGACTCCTTTTTAAGGGAAATTGCAGCACATTTTTCTTGCAATATTCCCTCTGTTTGGGGCTGCCCTCAAGCAAGTGAATATCACTTCCTAAATTCACGAACATAGTGAAGTGACTCGGAGCCAACGGACGAATCTCCTCCAGTGTCCAACATTTTACAAGCTTATTGATCCCCCAAAAACTAGCTTCATCTTGTTACATCATACGGACTTTCTTAAAAAGGTGACTGAGTTTGAAACGCTTTCTTGTCTTCCTGAAAGTAGATTTTATTTTTAGACGCAACAATGGTTTGTGCGTCTGCTTTCTTTGAATGTTCTGGACATGGAGTAACCTTACGCCAGCCGTGACGAGCTAGAAGATAATATAAGCTCTCACATGTCGTAGCTTTCCCAACGAGTTTCTGATAAGAATGGTAGAGATGCTCAATTGTCACATGCTCTCCCTTAAGTTCTTTCTTTAGAAAATCCTGCTTTTCTAATAAACTTAATAAAAATGAGAATGGCACTTTGCTTATTTTTATATATATAATCAAATTTGAATTTTTATGATTTACTGTTGTAAGTTTGAACAAAATAATGATAAAATATTTAATAGTAAATCTGTTTTTATATTTCTTTAGAAGGGGATTAGGGAGAAAATTAAGATGAAAATGATTAGAATATTTCATCCGGTTGGACAAGGTGCTTTTTACAGTGAACATTTTGAGTTTGGCAGGAAAAAAATAAATGTCGTATATGATTGTGGTTCATCTACAGATGTTAATTACGTAAAAAGAGAAGTAAAAAATATTTTTGAAAAAGGAGAGAAAATTCATGCATTGTTTATTTCGCATTTAGATGAAGATCATATTAATGGGGTACCGTTTTTATTGAAACATTGTGATATTGAAAATATATTTTTTCCATTAATTTCTTCTGAAAATAAGTACTTGTTAAAAATGTGGATGGAAGTAAAAGGGATACGAGGTTTTGCTTGGGACTTTCTTGAAAATCCTTATGAAGCAATAGGTAATTTGAAATTAAATGAAAAGGAGAGACCAAGATTAATAGGAGTAGCCGAATTTCCAGACGTGACAGAAGAGAGAGAGCTTAGAGCCAGTTTCTAATAGAAACCAAATAAAATCAGGTGAAAATGTTTGGGGTGAAATTAATAATTTGTTTACGACACGATACTGGTTATATATACCTTTTAATTTTAAACAAGAAGAAAGAATAAAAAAACTGAAAGATTCACTAGAAGAAGCTTTTGGAGAGCCTGTGTCTTTGAGTGACTTAGATAAACTTTGGAGAGAGTCTGAGAGTAATAGAAAAAAGATAAAAGAAGCATACAGAAGAGTTCCAGGTTCATTTAATACAAATTCTATGACCCTTTTTTCGGGTGTAGAAAAAGGGGTTGAAGCAGAAACTATGTCTCCATTCTTTGAAAGCTGGTTTCAAAACTACTATGAAGGTTTTCGAAATCATTATAGGTTTTTTAGTAAGTTATATATAGATGATGATAGCTATTTTCGGTTTCATCATAGATATTATAAAGATATATTAGGAGCAAAAGAAGGCGGATGCTTATATTTAGGAGACTATGATGCTTCCGGAAATGAAAGGTTTAATCAACTAAAAGTAGCATATGACGAGTTGTGGTACAAGATTGGGTGTATTCAAATACCACATCATGGATCTCATTATAATTTCAATAGTAAATTAGTTGATAATAATAGCTTTTATTTTATTTCAGCAGGTAGTAAAAATCCTTATTGCCATCCACATTCGAACGTTATTACTGAAATTCTATTGGAGGAGCATCATCCGCTAGTAATAACTGAAAATCCTGAAAGTAGAGTTTATATTGAAGTTACCTATTTTTAATTACCGAAAAACTTTTTAGTTGATTTTAATTAAAGAATTTATAATTGCTTTCATAAAGCTAAAAACATATTTCCTGTATGATTTTTTACATGTAAGAGGTTTGATTGCAAAAGTGTAATGCTATCGAAAGTTTTGGGCGAGAGAATATTATGGGAGTACCGTTGGCCTAAACGAAAAGACAGTTGCAAGATATATTCGCGAACAGGAGAAAAAATGACATTTCTCTTGATGAGTTGATCGTCAGAGAGTATGAGTGTCCGTTCTCAGATGGTGGTTCTAGAACAGAGTAAAATCTCATTGTCACGGCTATTATTTAAGTAATCATAGCACTATCCTGAACGAAGTTTAGCGAATATCTTTAGACATCGCTGGGGGGAAACGGTTTATAGTTGATGTACAAGCCACCCGTTTTCACGGGTGGTTATGACTATGTTAGAAAGATTATGTTCATCTTCAACTAAATTCTTGAATGATTTTTCTAAATTTTGAAAATTTAAGCAAGGATATTGAAAGCGTTTGAAATCATTGAGAAAATACAGTATAATAAAATCAAAATAAGATAAGAAAATGCTGAGGAGGCTTCTCATGGCAGTAAAAGATTTTATGACACGCAAGGTCGTATACATTAGTCCAGACACAACGATTGCGCATGCAGCGGATATTATGCGCGACCAAAAACTGCACCGTCTGCCCGTTATTGAAAATGACAAGCTGGTAGGTCTTGTGACAGAAGGAACGATTGCAGAAGCAAGTCCATCGAAGGCGACAAGCTTATCCATCTATGAAATGAATTATCTTCTGAATAAAACTAAGGTAAAAGATGTGATGATTCACGATGTAGTTACTGTTTCCAAATATGCCAGTCTGGAAGATGCGACCTATTTGATGCTGAAAAATAAAATTGGGATTTTACCGGTTGTTGACAATGAACAGGTCTACGGCGTGATCACAGATCGTGATATTTTTAAGGCCTTCCTTGAGGTTTCTGGCTACGGAGAAGAGGGCGTCCGCATGCGCTTTGTCACGGAAGACAAGGTCGGTGTGCTGGCTAAAATCGTCACATTGATTGTCGAAGAAAATCTGAATATTTCTAATACAGTCAATATCCCAAGAAAAGATGGAAAAATTGTGATTGAAGTACAGATTGATGGAAACCTTGATATGACTGCTTTAAAAGCTAAGTTTGAAGAGCACGGAATTGAAGTGGCAGAAATTACTCGCACTAGTGCTAAAGTTTTATAAGAACAAAAGAAAAACCTCAATATAGAGGTTTTTCTTTATCGTACGATAGGTTGCTTGTTAGCATCTAGGGTAAATCCTTCTCCTAATATTTCATGGGCTTCATTGATGGTCGTGAAGGCAAATGGATCTACGCTATTGATGATTTTCTTCATCTGCTGCATTTCATTACGAGAGACGACACAGTAAACGATTTGTAGATCCTGCTGGCTATAAAAACCTTGTCCCTTCAGATATGTTACCCCGCGATTCAGCTTTTCATTGATAGCTTCGGCTAGCTCGGTTGGCTTGCTGGTAACGATGAGGAAGCCTTTACCCGCAAAGCCGCCTTCTGCAATCAGGTCAATGACGCGGGAAGTGATGAAGACAAACATCAGGGTATAAGACACCATGCGCAGATCTTTAAAGACCAGAAGAACCAAGGAAATCACCACAAAGTCAACAGTCAGCATAAGTCGGCCCATGGAAATACTGGTATATTTATTGAAAATGCGGGCTACAATATCGGTGCCGCCAGTGGTTCCACCTGCATTGAAGATAGTGCCCAGCCCAATTCCCATCACAATCCCTGTTCCCAAGCAGGCCAGCAAGACATCGCCATCCAGAGCTGAAAAGAAGTACTCTTGTAGATGCTTGGAGGCTGGTAGGATTTCAAAAATCTTGAGCCAAGCGGACACAGAAAAAGTACCTAGAATGCTGAGATAGAGAGTTCGAGAGCCCAGTAGTTTCCAAGCAATAATAAAGAGCGGAATATTGATAATCAGATTAGTGGTCGAGACGGGTATTTTAAACAGATAGTAGGTAATCAAGGTCAGACCCGTTGCTCCGCCCTCATACAAATGAAAAGGAATGACCAAATAATGAATCGCAAAAGAAAAAATTCCAGCCCCCAGAATGATGGCCAGTATATTTTTGAATTTAAACATCATATTCTCCTAAGAATTTTCTGACTCTATTTTATCAAAAGTTTTCATTTTATGAAAATAATATGAAATATTTTTCGAAAAATTCTTCTATGGGCTTTTGAGATAATTTTTGGTACAATAAAAGATAGATTATAATAAAGTTTCTGCCGTTAGTTAGCAGAAGAGATGTAAAAGGGAAACGATGAAAAAAGGTATTTTTATATCGCTGGAAGGTCCAGAAGGTGCTGGGAAGACCAGTGTTTTAGAGGCGCTGATTCCTCAGCTGAAAGAGATGGGGTGTCAGATAGTGACGACCAGAGAGCCTGGTGGTGTGGCCATTTCTGAAAAGATTCGCGATGTGATCTTGGATAGGGGGCATACGGCCATGGATGCGAAAACGGAGTTGCTGCTTTATATTGCCAGCCGGCGCCAGCATCTGGCAGAGAAGGTTCTGCCTGCTTTGGAGAAAGGGATCTGGGTCCTGCAGGATCGTTTTATTGACAGCTCGGTAGCCTATCAGGGCTATGGACGGGGCTTGGCAGTTGAAGAGGTGGAATGGCTCAACCGATTTGCTACAGATGGACTCAAGCCAGATTTGACACTTTATTTCGATATTGATGTCAAGGAGGGGCTAGCACGCATTGCTAGAAATAAGGATCGCGAGGTCAATCGTTTGGACCTAGAAGGTCTGGATCTGCATGAGCGCGTGCGTCAAGGCTATCTTACTATTTTAGAAAAGGAACCAGAACGTGTCATTAAGATAGATGCCAGTCAGTCGCTGGATCAGGTGGTGGCTGATAGTCTGGAGGCTATCAGAGAACGTTTTGCAGAGGAGAAATGACAGTAGAAGATTTACGCCAAGCCCAGCCCAAGCTTACAGAGATTTTTCAGCATATTTTGGAAACTGGACGACTCAACCATGCCTATTTGTTTTCGGGGAATTTTTCCAGCTTTGCGATGGCCTTGACCCTGTCCCAGAGTCTCTTTTGTGAGAATAGGCAGGGGGTCTGGCCTTGTGGTAGCTGTCGCTCCTGTCGGCTGATTGAAGCTGAGGATTTTTCGGATGTGACAGTTGTGAGGCCGGTGAATGGCATTATCAAAACGGAGCGAATTCGTGAGCTGGTGAGAAATTTTTCCCAGAGTGGAGTGGAAGGGAACAGGCAGGTCTTTATCATCTGCGATGCGGATAAAATGCACCTTAATGCCGCCAATTCCCTTCTCAAAGTGATTGAAGAACCCCAGAGTGAGATTTACATTCTTCTCCTGACAGCGGATGAGCATCTGATCCTGCCTACCATCAAGAGTCGAACTCAGATTTTTCACTTTCGGAAGAATCAGGCTGCCCTCCAGCACCAGCTGGAAGAGGCTGGCTTAATCAAAAGTCAGGCTGAACTCTTGGCTGCTTATAGCCAGACTCAGGAAGAAGCCGAGCAGCTTATCTCTAATAAGCTTTTCTTTGATTTAGTCAGTGAGAGTCAGCGCTTTGTCAAGGCTGTGCTGACCAATGAGAATCTGGCTTACCTACAGGTGGCTAAGCTGGCTAAATTGGCTGAGGACAAGGACAAGCAGGAGCAGATATTGAAAATATTGGAAGTTTTGCTTGCCAAGGAAATTGGAAGCGAGTCAGGTCGCAGCAAACTGGAAGACTTACTGCAAGCCAAAAAAATGTGGCGGGCTAATGTATCCTTCCAAAACGCTCTGGAATATATGGTTTTAAAAGATGGTGCTTAAGCAGGATAGGAGCAGACAATGAATAAAAAAGAATTATTTGATGCTTTGGATGATTTTTCTCAGACGCTTTTGCTGACTCTTGCTGAAGTGGAGGCAATTAAGAAGAATCTCAAGAGTGTCGTAGAAGAAAATATCGCTCTCCAACTGGAAAATGACAAGTTGAGAGACCGTCTTGGTGAAGTAGAGCAAGCGACACCAGTCAAGAGCAATAAAAATCGGGATAATCTCCGCAAACTTTATTACGATGGTTTTCATGTATGTACGGATTTTTATGGTCAGCGCCGAGAAAACGATGCGGAGTGCATGTTCTGCGACGAGTTGTTATTCAGGGAGTAGAAATGCAGATTCAAAAGAGTTTTAAGGGACAGTCGCCTTACGGTAAGCTGTATTTGGTGGCGACTCCCATTGGGAATATGGATGACATGAGCGTTCGCATGGTCAATACTCTCAAGGAAGTGGATGTTATTGCGGCCGAAGACACCAGAAATACCGGTCTTCTGCTCAAACACTTTGGAATTGAGACTTGGCAGATCAGCTTTCATGAGCACAATGCTCAGGAAAAGATACCGGTCTTGTTGGACTTGCTCAAGTCTGGGCAAAATCTGGCTCAGGTATCGGATGCTGGCTTGCCCAGTATTTCAGATCCAGGACATGATTTGGTTAAGGTGGCTATTGCTGAGGACATTGCTGTGGTGACGGTTCCTGGGCCAAGTGCAGGGATTTCAGCTCTGATTGCCAGTGGTTTAGCGCCCCAGCCTCATATTTTTTATGGTTTCTTGCCTCGCAAGGCTGGCCAGCAGAAGGAGTTTTTCCAGAGTAAAAAGTCTTATCCAGAGACACAGATCTTTTACGAATCTCCCCACAGGGTCAAGGCTACGCTGGAAAATATGCTGGAAGTCTATGGCGACCGCTCAGTGGTCTTGGTTCGGGAATTAACCAAAATCTATGAAGAATACCAAAGAGGAAGTATTTCTGAGTTGATAGACTATCTGTCAGAGAATGCACTCAAGGGCGAGTGCCTCCTGATTGTGGCTGGTGCAAGCTTGGAGAAGGAAGACAAAGCGGATGCGGAGCTATTGGCTGAAATTGACAGCTTGGTCCAATCCGGTAGCAAGAAAAATCAGGCTATCAAGGAAGTGGCCAAAAAATACGGGCGCAATAAGAGTCAGCTCTATGCCCTTTATCATGAAGAAGACAGAAACTAGTCCTATCCGGCTAGTTTTTTTTGCTAAAAATCCTCCTTTTGTTCGGAAATTCTCCTCAAGTAGGAATTTTTTTGGAAGTGTTATAGAAATTTTCTGAATATTGTGATATGATAGACAAAATACATTTTTGGAGGTAGGATATGACCATTTACAATTTCTCTGCTGGACCAGCAGTATTGCCTAAAGAAGTGCTGAAAAAGGCCCAATCTGAGTTCTTAGACTATGCGGGTAGCGGCATGAGCGTGATGGAGCTATCCCACCGATCCAAGGAGTTTGATGACATTATCAAAGAAGCGGAGAGCTTGCTGCGTGAGCTCATGGCTATTCCGGATAATTACCGCGTACTCTTCCTGCAGGGAGGGGCCTCTACTCAGTTTTCTATGATTCCGCTCAATCTCGCCAAGGGGGGGAAGGTTTACTATTTAGTGGCTGGTTCTTGGGGCAAGAAGGCCTACACAGAGGCTGTCAAGCTGGCTAAGACCCTGCCTTTTGAGCCCATTCTCTTGGCTTCATCTGAGGATTCGACTTATGCGGAAATTCCAGTTTTTGATCCAGCGGACATCGATCCTAAAGCGGCTTATGTGCATCTGACAACCAATAATACTATCGAAGGAACGGCTATCTACGACCTGCCGGCGACCAATGGCGTGCCGATTGTGGCGGACATGTCTTCTAATATCCTAGCTGCTCAGTACCGAGTAGAGGATTTCGGGTTGATTTATGCTGGGGCTCAGAAGAATATTGGACCTGCTGGTGTAACGGTGGTCATCATTCGTGAGGATCTGCTCAATGATGAGCCCATTCTGTCTAGTATGCTGGACTACCGCATTCAGGCGGACAATGGTTCTCTCTACAATACACCGCCGACCTTTGCCATCTATATTGCCAAGCTGGTCTTTGAATGGGTCAAGGAGCTGGGGGGCGTAGCAAAAATGGAAAAGCGCAATCGCGAAAAATCAGGTCTGCTATACGAATTCATTGAGCAGTCAGACTTTTATCGCAGTCCAGTCCGTTACAAGGAGCAACGCTCAGTAGCCAATATTCCTTTCGTATCTCCAAGTCCAGAGCTGGATGCCAAGTTTAACAAGGAGGCCGCAGCAGAGGGATTCAAGAATATCAAGGGGCACCGCAGCGTGGGCGGCATGAGAGCCAGTCTTTACAATGCCTTTCCGCTCCAAGGAGTCAAGGACTTGATCGCCTTTATGCAGAAATTTGAAGAAGAAAATTCTTAAGAGAGGGAAACTATGGTCTTTAGTGTCAAAACATTTAACAATATCAATCAAATTGGACTCAAGGAGCTGGGTAACGCTTTTCAGATTGATGGAGACAAGTCTGACAATCCAGATGCTTATATCCTGCGCAGTCAAAACTTGCATGGACAGGATTTTCCAAGTAATCTAAAAGCCATTGCGCGGGCAGGTGCAGGAACCAATAATATTCCTGTTGCCCAAGCAACAGCTCAGGGAATCGTGGTTTTCAACACACCTGGAGCCAATGCCAATGCGGTGAAAGAAGCTGTCTTGGCTTCCGTCCTCCTGTCTGCTCGTGATTATATTGCAGCAAACAGCTGGGTCAATGGTCTCTCCGGAGACGATGTTCCTAAGCAAGTGGAGGCTGGCAAAAAGCAGTTTGCGGGTACCGAAATTGCCAATAAAACTCTGGGTGTCATCGGTCTGGGTGCTATTGGTGGGCGCATTGCCAATGATGCCTACCGTCTGGGAATGAATGTCCTGGGCTATGACCCTTATGTATCCATTGAAACGGCTTGGAATATCTCTAGCCATGTCAAGCGGGTAGCGGATATCAAGGAAATCTTTGAGAAGAGCGATTATATCACTATCCACGTTCCCCTGACTGAGGATACTCGTGCGACCTTTAATCAAGCGGCTTTTGAAGTCATGCAAAAAGGTACCACAATTATCAACTTCGCTCGGGGTGAGTTGGTGGACAATGCAGCCCTCTTTGATGCCTTAGAAGCTGGTGTAGTCAAGCGCTATATCACAGACTTCGGCGTGGAGGAATTGCTCAACCATCCTCAGATTACTGTCTTTCCGCATCTGGGCGGTTCGACCGAAGAAGCCGAGCTCAACTGTGCCATCATGGCTGGCAAAACTATTCGTCGCTTCATGAAAACGGGCGAGATTATCAACTCGGTGAATTTCCCTAATGTCCGTCAGGCGCTCTCAGCTCCTTACCGAATTACTTTGATTAACAAAAATGTGCCGAATATTGTGGCTCGGATTTCAACAGCAGTCAGTGATTTGAATATCAATATTGATAATATCATCAACCGTTCTAAAGGCGACTATGCCTATACTCTGCTGGATCTGGATGAGTCGGACGAAAGCAAGATTCAGGACTTGGTTGACAAGTTTGAGAATAGCGACAATATCGTGCGCGTGCGCTTGATTAAGAAATGACCTATTATAAGAAAATTTACAAAAGTCCCTTGGGAGACCTTTCCTTAGTTGCCGATGAGTCTGGACTTGTCGGCACTTGGTTTTTAGGGCAGAAATATTTTGAGCGAGGTCTGTCAGAAGTTCCTATTTTTGGCAACCATCCTTTTTTGGACTTGGCCAGCGACTTTTTGGATGCCTATTTTTCCGGTCAGCAGCCCGATCCAGCTGCCCTTCCCTTGTCTGCCCAAGGGACGGACTTTCAGCAGCGAGTTTGGGCCTATCTCCAGACCATTCCCTATGGTCAAACGGTGACTTATGGTCAGCTTGCTCAGGAGCTGAAGGTCAAATCTGCCCAAGCTGTGGGCGGGGCTGTGGGTCGTAATCCCTTGTCTATCCTAGTCCCCTGCCACCGAGTTTTGGGAAGTCAGGGGCAGTTGACAGGTTATGCGGGTGGTCTCGATAAGAAAATTTGGCTTTTGGAGCATGAAGGTGTCCGGCTTGACAGAAGCGCAAAAGTCCTCTAAGCTAGAAGAAACAAAAAGAAGAGGAGCAATCTATGTTGCAATTTATTGAATATCCTAAATGTTCTACTTGCCGTAAGGCCAAGGCTGAGTTGACTCAGTTGGGGCTGGACTTTGAAGCGGTGGATATTGTCAAGGAAACGCCCAGTCAGAAAGAGCTTTTGCAATGGATGACCAATTCTGATTTGGAAATCAAGTCTTTCTTTAACACCAGTGGTATTAAGTACCGAGAATTGGGGCTCAAGGACAAGGTGTCTCAGTTTTCTGCGGAAGAGGCAGCAGAACTTTTGTCTACAGACGGCATGCTGATTAAGCGCCCACTCTTGGTTCGAGACAATCAGATCTTGCAAGTTGGCTACCGCAAGCAATATGCGGAATTGAAATTGTAGGCTCTTTGTCAACTGTAGTGGGTTAACGAAAAGTCATACTCTGGAGAGGACAACATTTGTTCTCTCCTTTTTGATATTCAAAGTGATGAGAATTCTAGTTCTAAAGTTGTCAAAGTTCCGAAAGCC
>NZ_CABPTS010000029.1:0-21960 GCF_902460385.1 Streptococcus sp. Marseille-P7376 | reverse complement strand
GTTTGACTTTAATTCATTTGTTGTTGTAGTAATCAATGTAGTCTATAATGGCTTTTTTAAAGTCTTATAATGACCTAAATTCATGTTCAAAGCCATAAAACATCTCTGCTTTTTAAATGCCAAAGAAGGATTCTATCATGCCAGTATCTGGAGTTTTCCACTTTCGTGACATTGAAGGCTTAATGCCCTTGAACTGCAGAAACTGGTGATAAGATGCGTGTTGATACTGCCGACCTTGGCTACTGTGTAGAATGGTATGTCATGTTGTTTGTCTGTAAATGCCTGTTCTAATATTGTTTTCACCTGCTCTAAGTTAGGCGAACAAGAAAGATTATAAGCTGTAATTTCACGTTATATCCATCAAGAATAGGGGCTAAATAGAGCCTCCCTTTAACATGTGGCAAAGAAAATTCACAGTTACATCTGTATAACATTTTTCATATGGCTTAGATCCTTTAAACTGGCGTTGTATGAGATGTTCAGCTTTCTTAGCAATCTCCCCCTTATAAAAAGAGTACTTCCGTTTACGACGAATACGAGCGCTTAGACCCATAACTTTCATCAAACGTTGAACCTTTTTGTGATTAACCGGAAATCTACGATTCTTTAGTTCTAAATGGATGCGACGATAATTGCTTGAATTTCTTCTTTAAGCTCTTTATCAAGTTGTTTCAGCTGATAATCATCAGTTGAACGAGGCAAGCCAGCCGTTTCAAGAAGGAAATCTAGTCGAAATCCTCCTGATACCATTTCTCTAACTGTCTCTGTCTTTCGTGTCGTAAGGCTTCTTCCTTGGCTTCAAGCTCTCTTAATTTTTTTAGGTAAGTTACTTCAGTACGAAAGCGTTCATTCTCTTCTTGAAGGACTCTAGTTTAGTCATTTGTTTCCAGTTTTTCTTTGGCTTGCATCCCATTTTAGACGGTCTCCCTCTGATTTTCTCAATAATAGTAGACCCATTTTTCTTGTATTTTACGAGCCAATTAGGAAGCATTCCACGATTTGGAAGAACATAGTCGAGGGATACACTTTCTTGAGGACAAACTTCAAGTAAGAGTTTATCAATCATTTCTTGTTTTAAATTCAGGGGAATACTAAAAATTTTTCCTTTTCTTAACACTCTCTAATCCAAAACAATTGATTAACTTAAACAAGTATCTAAAGATTAGAAATATTTCCCCCTTATCTATTTGAAAGTTGCTTGTAGCTATATCCTTGTTTTCTGAGTTCATAGATCTGAACTTTATTCTCATAAGTTAAGACATAACAAAACACCCCGAAAGTTAGACTTTTGGAGTCTAACTTTTGGGGTGCGGTTCAACATCTCGCTTTTTAAATACAATCTTTATAAAATAAAAAGCACTTATAAAGTGCTTACTAGCTCCGCCAGTAGGACTCGAACCTACGACATCATGATTAACAGTCATGCGCTACTACCAACTGAGCTATGGCGGAAAATATAGTCCGTACGGGATTCGAACCCGTGTTACCGCCGTGAAAAGGCGGTGTCTTAACCCCTTGACCAACGGACCATTGATATGTTCTTTTTCAGAACATATTCTATTATATCAGCTTTTTATCCTTTGTCAACTATTTTTTTGATTTATTTTTTAAAATTTCTTTTAAATATTTAATTCTTAGACGAGAAACTGGACAGCGATGGCCTTCATAAAACACAATTTCTTTTGTTTTCTTATCATAATCACGAATATTATCAATATTTGCTAAAAAAGATTTATGAGAAGAAAAGAAACGTTTGGTTTTCTCATCCTGCTCCTGAACACTGGAAATGGTTCCATAAAATTCTTTGATAAAATTTTTTCCAACAATCCGCAGTTTATGAGAAGAGCCCGAAGTTTCAATATATAAAATATCATTAAATGGCACGCGCACGTCATTCCCACGATAACTATATTCAAAGTAGTCAACCATGTTGGTATTTGCAATCAAAGTATTTTTCGTATAAATAATACAGTCTTTTATACGTTTTTTAAAGGAAGTATCATTTATATCTTTATCAATAAAATCGAGAGCGGATACCTTATATTTAAACGTCATAGTAGCAAACTCTGATTTTGAGGTTACAAAGACGATGATTGCATATGGGTTGTGATGACGAATAAAGCGAGCAACCTCCAATCCTTTTGTTTCTTCCCCTTTAATATCTATATCCAGAAAATAAATCTGATTTACATCCTCATTCTCAACATATTCTTTAAATTCTTGAATTTTTCCTGTAATTTTTACTTGGATATCTAGCCCCATTTCATCAGCAATTTCTGCTAATATTGTCTCCATACGGACCTGATGGGATAATGTATCTTCTAACGCTAAAATTCTCATAGGCTATTCCTTCTTTTTATTGTTAATACTTGGGTGAAATCATGCTTATTTATTTCTGTGTCAAGCATGATATATTCATAATTCTCTAAAATTTCTTTCAGATTATTTAAACCTAAACCTCTTCTATAACCTTTAGTTGAAAACTCTGGTTCATAAATTTCTTCTAAGTCTAATTTTCTTTGCTTGCGGGAATTTTTTACAACAAAAATGATTTCTGTATCCAACTGAACTAGGGTCACATGAATCATTTTCTCATAGCTTTCGATAGCTCCCTCAACAGCATTATTTAATAAAATACTGGCTATCCTCACAACATCTAACAGCTTAATAGGCAATCTCTCAACAGGATCCTTTACTTCAAAGGTCAAATCAATCTGATTATCACGCGCCTTAAATAAAGTTTCCGTCATAACACTCCGCAGAGCAGAATCTCCAACATTATTCAAATCAAAATAAGTATATTTATCCGAACGTAATTTTAAATTTGCATCAACTAAAACCTCTTGATAGATTTTTTCAATTTCCTTGATATCTTGAGTATTGATAGCCATCTGAAAGCTAGTCAGCATTCCTGCATAATCATGACGAAAACCTCGAATCTCATTATACAGAGAAACTATTTCGTCAGTGTATTGTTGCAGTTGAAGCTGTTCCAACTCTTTTTGTTTTATTTCCTCTTCTTTTTCATATTTTTCTCGAACTGCTTTTAAATAAAAAAGCGTGGACATAAACATTAAAAAACAAATAGTTGCCAGCATGCTGCTGAGACTATTAAAATGTTTGACTTCACTTAGCCAATGAGAAATATTTAATAGGAAGATATCTATAAAATAAAATAGATTGATTCTATTAATTGTATTTTTAAAGACCTGTTCCTTAAAATCTCTAAGTCGAAAGTCAAAGTAGTCAATAGATTTTAACATAAAGAAAAGGGAAATAAGTTCAATAAAAATATAAAAAGTACCCCAATTAGTCTCTACAAATTGATCTCCAGTAGCAGACGAAATAATGACTGCAAAAAAAGTCGAAGAAGTATACACTGCTAGGTAAAGGAAAAAGGATAGAAATAAAGCAAAGGGAGTAGATAATTTTTCTTTTTTGTAAAAATACCAATAGAAAAAAAGAGGTTGAATTAATATTCCAGAATAGTATAAAATATATCTTAATAAAACAAAAATAGTTTCAAAGTTTAATATCAATAAGGGTAAAGGAATTAAAATTCCAATACATAGAAAAGTAAAGTAAAACCTAGATTTTACTTTATTTGTTATTTTTTTATAAATTTTTATAATTGCAAAAACTTCTATTAATTGAACACTACCCCATAATACTAATTCTAACATTCTTCCTCTCTCCCAAATTACTTATCTCATGATATAAATTTATTTACCAAAAAATTTAATGAAACCTCCAAAATTTAAGCGTCTGCTGTCTCCTCCAATAACTTTTTTTAGTTCTTTCTCATTTAAATCTGTAAATTGAGTCAGTGCTTTGAAGTTTTCTTGAGTTTTTTTCATCATAATCTCCTAAAAATTTTTTTGTAAGTTTTACCTTACAAAAACTATTATAAATAAATTCTTAAATCATCGTCCAAACTCATCTAAAATGTATTTTTTTATTCCTGAAATGTTATTTTATCAAAAAAACAACAAAAAAACACGAAGTTTTTCGTGCTGTGCTACTATATAAAATAAAATGATCCCAGCAGGATTCGAACCTGCGACCGTTCGCTTAGAAGGCGAATGCTCTATCCAGCTGAGCTATGAGACCAATACCATTTCATTCTATCAGAAAAATCTTCTATCGTCAAGATTCACTTATGATAAGGACTCCCCTGCTGAATCATAAAAGCACGGTAAATCTGCTCAACCAAGACAAGACGCATCAGTTGATGAGGGAGTGTCAATTTTCCAAAACTCATCAGTAGAGCGGCTCTTTTTTTAACAGCAGAAGACAGACCCAAGCTTCCACCGATAACAAAAGTAATATCAGAAAAACCACGGACTGTAATATCGCTTAGAATAGAACTAAACTCTTCTGAAGGAAATTGTTTGCCTTCAATAGCTAAAGCAATCACAAATTCTCGCTCAGCTATTTTTGCTAAAATCCGACTTCCTTCTTTTTCGAGAATTTGCTGATTTTCCAAATCACTAGCCTTATCTGGCGTTTTTTCATCTACTAACTCCAGAATTTCTAACTTACAAAATCGGCTAAGACGCTTGGTGTATTCAGCAATTCCATCTTTGAGATACTTTTCTTTTAATTTTCCAACGGTTACAATCTTTATTTTCATATTTATATTCTATCATATCCACATAAATTTCACACTTTATTCACAAAACTTTTTTATGTACTACTTGATTTATCTATGGATTTTCTAACCTCTATCAACATTTTTTCTAAGTTTTCCACAAGTTGTGGAAAACTTGTGGATTTTAAGTTATAATTAAGAATAGATTTTTATAATTTCATCAATTGTAATCCAAGGAGGAAAATATGAAAAACGCTTCAAACTTCTTCAAAAAGTTTTTGTTGCTTTTTATTGTTTTAGTTGTGGGCTTTATTGGCGGAAGCCTAGGAAATTTAGCTACTACATTTTTTACTGCTAAATTAGCTAGTATCAATACTTCTAATTCTAAAACCACAATATCAACTGCTTATAAAAACTCAACTGACACCACAAAAGCCGTTAAAAAGGTCCAAAATGCAGTTGTATCTGTTATCACTTACGCAGATTCTAATAAACAAGAAATTATCAATAATGAATCAAATGATGAGCCTCAGGTAGCTAGTGAAGGATCTGGAGTGATTTATAAGAAGGAAGGAAAATATGCCTACCTTGTTACCAACACTCATGTTCTGAATGGTGCAACAAATGTTGATATACTTTTAGCAGATGGTAGCAAGGTTCCAGGAGAAGTTGTTGGTTCAGATGTTTATTCTGATATTTCTGTAGTAAAGATTAGCTCTGAAAAAGTAACTGATGTAGCCGAATTCGGGGATTCTAGCTCCCTGACAGTAGGAGAAACTGCTATTGCCATCGGAAGCCCTCTTGGAACAGAATATGCCAACTCTGTAACACAAGGAATCATTTCCAGTCTGGGTAGAAATGTGACACTTCAATCTGAAGACGGTCAAAATATTTCAACAACTGCACTTCAAACCGATGCTGCTATTAACCCCGGTAACTCTGGTGGCCCACTCATCAACATTCAAGGACAAGTAATTGGTATTACATCTAGTAAAATCTCAAACAATGGCCAAACCTCTGTAGAAGGTATGGGATTTGCGATTCCATCTAATGACGTTGTCAATATCATCAATCAATTGGAACAAAGTGGTACAGTTACACGCCCTGCTCTAGGAATCCAAATGCTCGATTTGGCTAATATTACCACCACTGACTTAGCAAAATTGAATCTTCCTTCATCTGTAAAATCAGGTGTCCTTGTTCGCTCTGTTCAAGAAGGTATGCCTGCTGAAAATAAGCTTCAGAAATACGATATCATCACAAAAATTGACGATAAAGAAGTTGAATCAACCAGTGATTTACAATCTGCACTCTACAAGCATGCTATCGGAGATGAGATAAAAGTTACTTACTATCGTGATGGTAAAGAAGCAACAACAACCATTAAACTGACTAAATCAACTCAAGATTTGGGCGGCAATTAAATCATTTACAGAATTGTCAACACACCTTTACACGATCGTAAAGGTGTGTTATTCTATATACAAATGGAAAATTATCAATATATATCACTAAAAGACATTCGAACAAACCCTTATCAACCTAGAAAAAATTTTTCTCAAGAAAAGATGAATGAGTTAGCGGCTTCTATTAAAGAAAATGGAATTATTCAGCCTATTATTTTGAGAAAATCTTCCTTATTTGGTTACGAAATTTTAGCAGGTGAAAGACGATTCCGAGCTGCTAAGATTGCTGGCTTAGAAAACATTCCTGCCCTCATTAAAGACCTATCTGACGATGAAATGATGAAACAAGCCATTATTGAAAATTTGCAAAGAGAGGATCTAAATCCAATTGAAGAAGCGGAATCTTATCAGCATCTGATTGACAGGGGCTTGACTCACGAAGAAATTGCAACAATTATGGGAAAATCCAGGCCTTATATCAGTAATCTTGTACGTTTGTTACATCTGCCCACTTTCATCCTTAATGCTATCAAAGAGGAAATCATTTCTCAAGGACATGCTCGCCTCTTGATCCCCCTTAAGAAAGAAGAACAATCCTTCTGGCTTGAAAAAATTGTTCAAGACAATCTATCCGTGCGTGCTCTTGAACATTCATTACAGAAAACAAAAAAGTTAAAGAAGAAAAAGACGAAAGAAATTTTTGCTCATTCTGAAGAAGAAAAACTGAAAAAAATCCTTGGTTTGGATGTCACTATTCAATTAAAAGGTCATTCAAAAGGAAAAATAATTCTTCCTTTTGAAAATGAGGAAGAATACCAACGAATTATAAACAGCTTGAAATAGAGCTGTTATTTTCTTTTTTAAAACTAACAGACTTGTCCACGAAAAAATCCTTATAAAGCCTTGAAAAATAAGGAGTAATCTAGTAATTCACAAATTGTGGATAACTTTTGTAAACATTGTTATTTTTTCTTCACATCTTGTGGAAAACTATCTAATTTTATGTTAAAATGAAATTCGATATAGAGAAAAATTTTGTGAAAAGGAGGAGTGAAATGACCAAAGAGCAAGAATTTTGGCAGAGAATTTTAGAGCTTTCAGCCGCTCAGTTAAAACAAACAACTTATGACTTTTTTGTAGCTGAAGCTCAGTTAATAAAAATTGATAATAATCAAGCCACAATCTTTCTTGATAGTCCCGTAAAACAGCTATTTTGGGAACAAAATTTAGTTGGCGTGATTCTTACAGCTGGATTTGAGATTTTCAACGATCAAATCACTGGAAAATATGTCTTTGAAGATGCAGGAAACGAAGAGTTGTCGAAACATCCGCTGGAAGAACGTACTGAAAAAGTTTCATTTCGACCAAGTTTACCGCCGATTGATACTGGATTAAAAGCTAAATATACATTTGATAATTTTGTACAGGGAGATGGAAATATCTGGGCTAAAGCAGCAGCCTTGGCTGTTTCTGAAAATTTAGCAACAACTTATAACCCACTCTTTATTTATGGCGGTCCAGGGCTAGGAAAAACTCACTTACTCAATGCTATCGGCAATCAAATTTTAGAAAATATTCCTGATGCGCGTGTTAAATATATTCCAGCAGAAACTTTTATCAATGATTTTCTGGAGCATCTGAGGCTCGGTGATATGGATAATTTCAAAAAAATCTATCGCAGTTTGGATTTGCTTTTAATTGATGATATCCAATCCCTTGGAGGAAAAAAAGTCTCTACTCAGGAAGAATTTTTTAACACTTTCAATGCACTTCACGGAGATAACAAGCAGATTGTGCTGACCAGCGACCGTAGTCCAGATCATCTTGACAATTTGGAAGAACGTTTGGTCACGCGCTTTAAATGGGGGCTTACTCAAAATATTACTCCACCCGATTTTGAAACTCGGATTGCTATCCTCAGAAATAAGATCGAAAATCTTGACTATATTTTCCCTAATGATACTTTGGAATACCTCGCCGGACAATTTGACTCAAATGTTCGAGACTTAGAAGGAGCGCTAAATGACATTACGCTCATTGCAAGAGTCCGCAATTTAAAAGAAATTACGATTGACATCGCTGCTGAAGCCATTCGTGCTCGCAAGCAAGACTCCAGTCAAGTGACAGTCATTCCGATTGAAAAAATCCAGTCTGAGGTAAGTAATTTCTATGGCGTCAGTGTCAAGGAAATGAAGGGAAGCCGTCGAGTACAAAATATTGTTTTAGCCAGACAAGTAGCCATGTATCTAGCTCGTGAACTAACAGATAACAGCCTACCAAAAATTGGACGAGAATTTGGCGGCAAAGACCATACAACAGTTATACATGCGCATGGAAAAATCAAAACTAGACTTGAAACGGACGACAGCTTACGCCTTGAAATTGAGAATATCAAAAACAAGATAAAATAAAGGTGTGGATAACATTTAATTTACCTGAGGCTTTTTCCACAAGTTGTGAACAAGTCTCAAAACTTGATTTTAGCAACTTCAAATCATTTTTCCACAGCTTCCACAAGAACTACTATTACTATTAACTTAATAATCATAAATAATAAAAGGAGTCCCTATGATTCACTTCTCTATTAATAAAAATTTATTCCTGCAAGCTTTGAATACAACTAAGAGAGCTATCAGTACCAAAAACGCTATTCCAATTTTATCAACAGTTAAAATTGATGTAACGAAAGAAGGCATTACCTTGATTGGTTCCAATGGTCAAATTTCCATTGAAAACTTCATTTCAGTTCAAAATGAGAATGCTGGACTTTTAATTACTTCACCAGGTTCTATCTTACTAGAAGCAACTTTCTTTATTAATGTTGTTTCTAGTTTGCCTGATATTGTGCTTGATTTTAAAGAAATTGAGCAGAAACAAATCGTCCTTACTAGTGGAAAGTCAGAAATTACGCTGAAAGGAAAAGATGCTGATCAATATCCACGCATCCAAGAAGTTTCTACCAATAATCCGCTAGTTCTGGAAACAAAAATTCTCAAAAATATCATCAATGAGACAGCTTTTGCTGCCAGCACGCAAGAAAGTCGTCCGATTTTAACGGGTGTTCATTTTGTTTTAACAGATAACCAATCACTCAAAACAGTTGCGACAGATTCTCATCGAATGAGTCAAAAAAAGATTACTTTAGAAAAGAACGGAGATAACTTCGATGTGGTAATCCCTAGTCGTTCTTTGCGTGAATTTACGGCTGTTTTCATAGATGATATTGAAACAGTAGAGGTTTTCTTTGCCAATAATCAACTTCTCTTTAGAAGTGAAAATATCAGTTTTTATACGCGCCTGCTGGAAGGGAACTATCCTGACACAGACCGCTTGATTCCGACAGAATTTTCAAGCGTTGTGACCTTTAATACCAATAATTTACGTCATGCTATGGAACGGTCGCGCCTTCTATCCAATGCGACCCAAAATGGAACAGTGAAATTGGAGATTGTGAAGGGCATTGTCAGCGCTCATGTGCATTCACCAGAAGTTGGACGCGTAAATGAAGAAATTGATACAGAAAGTGTGTCAGGAGAAGATTTGACTATTAGTTTCAATCCCACCTATTTGATTGAAGCTCTAAAGGCAGTTGATAGTGAGCAGGTGACCATCAGCTTTATTTCAGCTGTTCGGCCTTTCACCTTGGTACCGAGCGAAGATGCTGAAAACTTTATCCAGCTCATCACTCCAGTCCGTACCAATTAGAAGATAATATTTAAGACAAGGTTGGATACGTCCGCCTTGTTTTATTTCAATAATTTTCAAGTAAGTAGACTCAAAAGATGTGATATAATACGGGTATGATTATATACTGATCAGTCTACATAGAGGACTGAAAAAAGAAATGGAAAAATAATATTATTAAAAGGAGCAGCATATGTACGAACTTGGAACTTTTGTAGAAATGAAAAAACCTCATGCTTGTACAATTAAGTCAACTGGCAAGAAGGCTAATCGCTGGGAAATTACACGCTTGGGCGCTGATATTAAAATTAAATGCAGCAACTGCAATCATATAGTCATGATGAGTCGCCATGATTTTGAGAGGAAAATGAAGAAGATTCTAGATTAGATTCTAGGATGGTTTCTTTGAAAATATTGAAAGAATAGCTTCTCAAAGATTTTTTAAATTTCGTGGATGATTATCTAAATCCTCATTATAGCCATTATCAAGACTTTTTCCTTGTTTTAATTCTGGTTAAAAAGACTTCACATGTTTTTACTTTTTGTGCTATAATGTTAGGGATTGAAATGTGAACGGAGAATGATAAAATATGGCTTTAACAGCAGGAATCGTTGGTTTGCCGAATGTTGGTAAGTCAACTTTATTTAATGCAATTACAAAAGCAGGGGCAGAAGCTGCCAACTACCCTTTTGCGACAATTGATCCAAATGTCGGTCGGGTAGAAGTGCCAGATGCTCGTTTGGACAAATTAACAGAATTGATTAAACCTCAAAAGAAGGTTCCCACTACATTTGAGTTTACAGATATTGCAGGTATTGTAAAGGGAGCTTCGAAAGGTGAAGGTCTGGGAAATAAATTCTTGGCCAATATCCGTGAAGTGGATGCTATCGTCCATGTAGTCCGTGCCTTTGATGATGAAAATGTCATGCGGGAACAGGGCCGTGAGTCTGATTTTGTCGACCCTATGGCTGATATTGAGACCATCAATCTAGAGCTTATTTTGGCCGATCTGGAAAGCATTAACAAACGCTATGCGCGTGTTGAGAAAATGGCTCGAACTCAGAAAGACAAAGACTCAGTTGCAGAATTCAATGTTTTACAAAAAATCAAGCCAGTTCTGGAAGATGGTCTGTCAGCTCGCACAATTGAGTTTACAGAAGAAGAACAAAAAATCGTCAAAAGTCTCTTTCTCTTAACGACTAAGCCAGTTCTTTATGTGGCCAATGTCAGTGAAGATGAAGTTGGAGATCCAGATAATATTGACTATGTGAAGCAGATTCGCGAATTTGCTGCTACAGAAAATGCTGAGGTTGTTGTCATTTCAGCGCGTGCAGAGGAAGAAATTTCTGAATTGGATGATGAAGATAAGGCTGAATTTCTAGAAGCTATTGGCTTGACAGAGTCAGGGGTAGACAAATTGACACGTGCAGCCTATCATCTATTGGGACTTGGAACCTACTTTACCGCTGGTGAAAAGGAAGTCCGGGCTTGGACCTTCAAACGTGGCATGAAAGCTCCTCAGGCAGCTGGTATCATTCACTCAGACTTTGAGAAAGGTTTCATCCGTGCAGTGACGATGTCTTATGATGATTTAGTGAAATATGGATCTGAAAAGGCGGTAAAAGAAGCTGGACGCTTACGTGAAGAAGGAAAAGAATATATCGTTCAAGATGGCGATATTATGGAATTCCGCTTTAACGTGTAAATTAAGTGTAAATTTAAAATACATAGGTTGGAAAGAAATTTCCAGCCCTTTTGGCTTTTATAAAGGAGTAAAATGACAAAATTAATTGTTGGATTGGGAAATCCAGGAGATAAATATTTCGAAACAAAACACAATATTGGTTTTATGTTAGTTGACAAGATGTGTAAAGAATTAAATCTAAAGTTTACAGCAGATAAGATTTTTCAAGCGGAAATTGCTTCAACTTTCTTGAATGAAGAAAAAGTCTATTTTGTAAAACCGACTACTTTTATGAATGAAAGTGGAAAAGCAGTCCATGCCTTGCTCACTTACTACAGCTTGGATATAGATGACTTACTCGTTATCTATGATGATCTGGATATGGAAGTTGGAAAAATTCGTCTTCGTACCAAGGGTTCGGCTGGTGGGCACAATGGTATTAAGTCCATCATTAAACATATTGGAACACAGGAATTCAAGCGAGTAAAAATTGGCATAGGAAGACCTAAAAATAATATGTCAGTTATTCATCATGTTTTAGGAAAATTTGATCAGGAAGATTATATCAGTATTTTAAATACATTAGATAGGGTTGACAGTGCTGTAAATCATTATTTGCAAACTGATAATTTTGAGCAAACCATGCAACAATATAATGGATAAGACAATGACACTACTTGATATATTTGGTCGAAATCGACAAATTGTAGACTGGAAGAAACAATTACAAAAGAAGACCCGGCAGTTAGTAATGGGACTTTCAGCTTCAACAAAAGCTTTGGCGATTGTCAGTAGCTTAGAAGAGCAGGAGAAAATCTTAGTCATCACTTCGAGTCAAAATGAAGCAGAGCGTCTGGCTAGTGATTTGATTTCTTTGTTGGGAGAAGAAAAGGTCTACACTTTCTTGGCAGATGATACACCTTTGGCTGAGTTTGTTTTTTCATCTCAAGAAAAAATCTTTGCCCGATTAGAGGCCATGAATTTTTTATCGGACAAAGAGAAAAATGGTATTCTAATCATCAACGTTGTAGCCAGTCGCTTATTATTGCCCCAGCCTGATATTTTTAAAAAATCTGAGCTTATCCTTTCTGTTAGTAAAGAATATAATCTTGACAAGCTAGTAAAGTTTTTGTCAAGGAATGGTTATAAAAAAGTTTCGCAAGTTCTCAGCCAAGGAGAGTACAGTCTGAGAGGGGATATTCTAGATATTTTTGAATGCTCGGCTCAATATCCTTATCGGATAGAATTTTTTGGCGATGAGATTGATGGCATAAGAATTTTTAATCCTGAAAATCAACTTTCTCTTGAAAATGTGGAACAGATTTTAATAGAGCCTGTCACAGATCTTCTATTGACAGAAGAAGATTATGCAAGAGGACAGAAAAATCTAGAAGCAGCTCTTTCTACGGTTCTTGATCCTTCTTTGAAATCCTATTTAGAAGAAGTGTTGAGCTCTGCTAGAGAGCAATTTCATCATGCCGATATTCGCAAATTTCTTTCTTTATTCTATCAGAAAGAATGGACTATTTTAGACTATTTGCCAACGCACACTCCTATATTTTTTGATGATTTTCAAAAGATAATGGACAAGCATGCCCAGTTTGAGTTAGAGGTTGCAAATATCTTGACAGATGATTTACAAAACAGTAAAGCATTATCAAACCAAAAATACTTTGCAAATAGTTATCAAGACTATCGTAAATATAAACCTGCTACATTTTTTTCTAACTTTCATAAAGGATTGGGGAATTTAAAATTTGATGCACTTTATCAATTTAATCAATATCCGATGCAGGAATTTTTTAGTCAGTTTCCTCTAGTAAAAGAAGAAATCAATCGCTATAGAAAATCAGATTATACAGTAGTTTTGCAGGCGAATTCATATTCAAGTTTACAAAGTTTACATAAAAATTTACAGGATTATGAGATTCATTTAGACTATATCAAGGAAAAATCAATCCATGAAAAAGCTGTACAGCTGATAGAAGGAGACTTAGGTCAAGGATTTAATTTTGTCGATGAAAAAATCGTTTTGATTACTGAACATGAGATGATTCAGAAAAAAATCAAACGTAGGATTCGTCGTCAAAATATTTCCAATGCTGAAAGGCTGAAAGATTATAATGAACTAGAAAAAGGCGATTATGTGGTTCATAATATCCACGGTATTGGTCGCTATTTAGGAATTGAAACGATTGAAGTTTCAGGAGTTCATCGGGATTATTTGACGATTCAGTATCAAAATGCAGATCGTATCTCCATTCCAGTGGATCAAATCAATCTTTTGTCTAAATATGTAGCCAGCGATGGAAAAACACCTAAAATTAACAAGTTAAATGATGGGCGTTTCCAAAAAACGAAGCAAAAAGTACAACATCAGGTTGAAGATATTGCTGATGACCTTATTAAATTATATGCGGAGCGTAGTCAATTAAAAGGTTTTCAATTTTCTAGTGACGACCAGCATCAAGTAGAGTTTGACAATGCCTTTCCGTATGTGGAAACAGATGATCAGCTCAGAAGTATCCAAGAAATCAAGAGAGATATGGAAAGCGACCGTCCTATGGACCGACTCTTGGTTGGAGATGTTGGTTTTGGGAAGACTGAGGTAGCCATGCGGGCTGCTTTTAAGGCTGTCAGCGATCATAAGCAGGTGGCTATCTTGGTTCCGACCACTGTTTTGGCTCAGCAACACTACACAAACTTTAAAGAACGTTTCAACGATTTTGCCGTGAATGTCGATGTTCTCAGTCGTTTTAGAAGCAAAGGGGAGCAAAAAGAGACTCTGGAAAAGTTGGAAAAAGGGCGGATTGATATTATTATCGGTACCCATCGCCTTCTATCAGCAGATGTGATATTTTCTGATTTGGGGCTACTTGTGATAGATGAAGAGCAGCGCTTCGGTGTCAAGCATAAGGAAAAGTTAAAGGAACTAAAAAAGAAGGTTGATGTTCTGACCTTGACGGCTACCCCTATTCCAAGAACCCTACACATGTCGATGTTAGGGATTCGAGATTTATCGGTAATTGAAACCCCACCGACAAATCGTTATCCAGTCCAAACCTATGTTTTAGAGAATAATAGTACAGTTATTCGGGATGCGGTTTTACGTGAAATAGATCGAGGCGGGCAGGTTTACTACCTTTACAATAAAGTTGACACCATCGAGCAAAAAGTTTCCGAATTAAAAGAGTTGATTCCAGAGGCTTCAATTGGTTATGTTCATGGACAGATGACTGAGGTACGTTTAGAAAATACCTTATTAGACTTTGTTAATGGCGAATATGATATTTTAGTCACAACAACGATTATTGAAACAGGCGTTGATATTCCAAATGCAAATACTCTCTTTATCGAAAATGCTGACCATATGGGTCTGTCAACCTTGTATCAACTTCGTGGTCGGGTTGGCCGCAGCAATCGAATCGCCTATGCTTATCTTATGTATCGGCCAGATAAAACTCTAACTGAAGTTTCAGAAAAAAGACTAGAAGCCATTAAAGGATTTACCGAGTTGGGATCTGGATTTAAGATTGCTATGAGGGATTTGTCTATCCGAGGAGCAGGAAATATTTTAGGAAGTTTACAGTCTGGTTTCATTGATTCTGTAGGATTTGAAATGTATTCTCAGCTTTTAGAAGAGGCCATTGCTAAGAAACAAGGTAAGGAAACCAAGCGCCAAAAAAGCAATGCTGAAATCAATCTTCAAATTGATGCCTATCTTCCAAGTGATTATATTTCTGATGAACGTCAAAAAATTGAGGTTTACAAGAGAATTCGTGAGATTGACAATCGTGTAAACTATGAACATTTGCAAGATGAATTGATTGACCGCTTTGGAGAATATCCAGACGTAGTGGCTTATTTACTAGAGATTGGCTTAGTCAAGTCCTATCTTGATCAGGCTTTTGTAGCACTTGCTGAGCGGAAGCAAGAATCTGTTAGCATTCGTTTTGAAAAAATCTCTCAGCAAATATATCTGACTCAGGATTATTTTGAAGCCTTGTCAATGACAAACCTAAAGGCTCGAATTGGTGAGCAGAAAGGCTTGATTGAAGTTGTTTTTGATGTTCGACACAAAAAAGATTTCGAGATTTTGGAAAACTTGCTGAACTTTGCTGAAAAATTGTTAGAAATCAAGAATCGAAAAGCTCAATAAACATTACAATTCGGTAAAATTTCAGTTTTTTGGCTTTGTTTCTTTCAAAAGCATGATAGAATATTAAGAGAAAATTGAGGAAAAGACTATGAGATTAGACAAATATTTAAAGGTATCACGCATTATCAAGCGGCGCCCTGTAGCTAAAGAGGTAGCAGATAAAGGCCGTATCAAGGTAAATGGAATCTTAGCAAAAAGTTCGACAGATTTGAAAATCAATGATCAAATTGAAGTTCGTTTTGGCAATAAACTACTAACAGTGCGGGTTCTTGAGATGAAAGACAGTACTAAAAAAGAAGATGCTGCGAAAATGTATGAAATTATCAGTGAAACAAGGATTGAAGAAAATGCCTAGAAATATTGTTCAGATAAATAATCGCTTTATCCAAGATGAAAATCAGCGTCGTAGATATCTTGACGAAGAACGTCGAAAAAGGAATCGCTTTATGGGTTGGGTTTTAATTCTAGTGATTCTGCTCTTTATTCTACCAACTTATAATTTATACCAAAACTATCAGACTTTGCTCAATCGTCGTGTTCAATATACAGAGTTGCAAAAGAAATATGAAAAGCTAAGTGAGGAGAAAGCTTATCAGTCTGATATTGCGACCAAGTTAAAAGATGACAGCTATGCTGCCAAATACGCCCGTGCTAAGTATTCTTTTTCAAAAGAAGGAGAGTACATTTATACGATACCAGACTTATTACCACAATAATTATGGAAAATGTACTTCAAAAGATAGAGCAATTTTTATCTTTTTCGGATGAAAAATTAACAGAATTATCCGAAAAAAATCAAGCTTTAAAACTTCAAGAAAAAACAAAGGAAAGGGGAGGTCATGCGTAAGTTACTTTTGCTGCTATTTTTACTGCCAGCATTATCTAGCAGTTTTACAGTCATCAGTACTGAAAAAGAGATTAGTTTAAATGAAGAAGAAAAATATCAGCTTACAAGTACAGTTTATGGCCGATACTATACCAGTATTCCGACTAATCCTAATGTTTATGAGGAAACTCCAATATTTACAGATGCTACTTTGACTACTGTAGCTGGAAAACTTCTTCCAGACCAGCTGATACAGTTGACAGAATTTCATGTCAATGAAGATGGAACTCCAATCTTTAAATTAAAGAATGGTCAGTTTGTTATTGCTGATAAAAACATGATTTATGAAGATACAGTTCAGTCTGTTACAAGTGTCAGTCAGGATATGTGGCTGGCTCCTAACTATGTTCTCTATGCTACTGTTCCTATCAACGGTTCTAAAAAAATTGCAGCGAAAGTGCTTCCTTATAGTAAAGTAAAGGTGGTTCAAGTTGCTCAAACGGCTAAGGGAGAATATGCTCAAATTGAAGGTCAGGGGTGGGTGTCTGTCGATTTTCTTTCCGAGGAGGACAATCGGATGGAGAAGGTTCAGGAGATTCTAACATCTAAATATAAAAAGAACGATTTTTCTATCTATGTAAAACAGTTAGATACAGGCAGAGAAGCTGGTATTAATCCAGATCAGCAGATGTATTCAGCCAGTGTAACGAAGCTTGCTTACCTTTATTATGCTCAGGAGGAACTGACCAATCATACACTTTCCTTGGATAAAAAATTGAAATATACTGCAGCGGTTAATGATTTTGCTGGTGCTTATAATCCTGAAGGGAGTGGAAGTATTTCTAAGTCATCGGACGACAAGGAATATTCTGTTCAAGACTTAATTAATGGTGTAGCAAAAGAATCAGATAATGTAGCTCATAATATTTTAGCTTACTATACAAGCAATCAATCTGACAGCAAATTTCAAAAGACTGTTGAAAAAATTGCGGGTAAAAAGTGGGATGTCGAAGGCAGGCAGGCATCTGCTCGAATGGCTGGGAACGTTATGGAAGCTATTTATGAGCAAAATGGTATGATTGTTGATGCCTTATCTCAGACTAATTTTGATGATCAGCGGATTTCTAAAAATATCAATGTAAAAGTCGCTCATAAAATTGGGGATGCTTATGATTTTAAGCATGATGTTGCTATTGTGTATGCTGACTCGCCATTTATTATTGCTATTTTTACTAATAATTCAGATTACGATACAATTTCAAAAATCGCAGATGATGTGTATGGAGTTCTGAAATGATGAATCAGGAATTTCAAAAGAAAATGCAGGAAAACCAGTATTTTCAAAATCATCAAAAAGTGCTGGTAGCAGTTTCTGGTGGTTTGGATTCGATGACTTTATTCAATCTTTTGTATCAAAATAGGGAAGAACTGGAGATTGAGCTGGGAATTGCGCATATTAATCATAAGCAACGTCTGGAGTCTGATATGGAAGAACAAGAGCTGTCAAATTTTGCCCATCAACTTGGTGTGAAATTTTTCAGCTCAAATTTTTCAGGTGATTTTACCGAGGAAAAAGCTCGACATTTTCGTTATCATTTTTTTGAAAAAGTCATGCTGACAGAAGGATACACAGCTTTAGTCACAGCCCATCATGCCGAGGACCAGGCTGAAACGGTGTTTATGAGACTGCTAAGAGGAGCAAGGATTTGCCATTTGTCAGGTATGAAAGAAATTCAACCTTTTGCAAATGGTGAATTAATTCGGCCTCTTCTTTATTTTCATAAGCAAGACTTTCCTGAAATTCTGCATTTTGAAGATGAGAGCAATTTTCAAAATGATTATCTTAGAAATCGCATTCGTAATCTCTATCTTCCTAGTCTAGAAAAAGAAAATCCTCGATTTCAGGATTCCTTGATTTCTTTAGGAAAAGAGGTGCAGGATTTGCAAACAGCCTTGTCTCATCTGACGCAAGGACTGGAAGTTACGAATCTGGAGGTTTTTAAGCAACAGATTCCTGAGGTTCAGAGTTTTCTTCTGCAGGAATATTTAAAGAAATTTCCTGCTTTAAATCTAAATAAAAAACAATTTGCAGAAATCTTAGGAATTTTACGAACAAAAGCCAATTATATTCACCACTTAAAGAATAACTACAAATTAGTCAAGGATTATAAGCACTTTGAAATCAAAAAAATCAGTCGTAAGTCTGATTTTAAAGTAGAATCAATTCTGTTAGAATGTGGTAATCTGATTCAATTTGGAGGCTATCAATTCTCATTTGGCCTTCCTTTGAATGGCGAAAATGTTCAAGAAATTTCTGTTTCACGTGAAACACCTCTGATCTTGCGTTATAGAAAAACAGGTGACTTGCTTTGTTTAAAGGGGCACCATAAAAAACTTCGGCGATTATTCATTGATCAAAAAATCCCATTTGAAGAACGAGAAAAAGCGATTATTATAGAACAGAATCAACAGATTCTGGCAATTGTAAATATTGCTATCAGTGATTTGAGTAAGGAATTAAAAAGTGATATAATGGGTACTGTACTTTATATTCAGAAATTAGATAGGGAAAATTATGCTAGAACAAGATATTAAAAAAATATTAATTACTCACGAAGAAATCGTAACTGCGGCTAAAAAGTTAGGGAAACAGCTGACAGTGGATTATCAAGATAAGAAGCCTATATTCGTAGGAATTTTAAAAGGTTCCGTTCCTTTTATGGCTGAATTAATTAAGCATGTAGACACACATATAGAGTTGGATTTTATGCTGGTATCTAGCTACCATGGCGGCACAGCTAGCAGCGGAGTGATTAATATTATCAAAGATATTGATCAGGATATTGCTGGACGTGATGTTCTTTTTATCGAAGATATTATAGATACTGGGCAAACTTTAAAAAATCTTTGTAATTTATTTAAAGAAAGAAATGCAGCGTCTGTAAAAATTGCGACTTTGCTGGATAAACCTGAAGGACGTGTTGTTGATATTAATGCAGACTATACTTGTTTTACAATTCCAAATGAATTTGTAGTTGGTTATGGACTAGATTATGAAGAATATTATCGTAATATTCCTTATGTTGGTGTCTTAAAAGAAGAAGTGTATACAAAATAAAGGTTTACTAAATATAAATGAAAAATAAACAAAATAATGGCTTTATAAAAAATCCTTTTCTCTATATTCTGATCATTGTAATTCTAGTTACAGGATTTCAGTATTTCTTTACAGGAAATGCTGCAGGACGCAGTCAGCAAATTAACTACACTCAGTTAGTTAAAGAGATTACGGATGATAATGTCAAAGAGATAAGCTACCAACCAAACGGTAGTGTCATTGAAGTATCAGGTACTTATAAATCTGCAAAAGAATCAAAAGATACAACAGGGATCCAGTTTTTTACTCCAGAAATCTCAAAAGTCAGCAGATTTACTAGTGTCATTTTACCCTCAGACACGACTGTCTCTGATCTTCAAAAGTTAGCTTCTGAACATAAAACAGAGATTACAATTAAGCGCGAGAGCTCAAGTGGTATGTGGATTAATATTTTTATTTCCATTGTTCCATTTATGTTCATTGCTTTCTTCCTAATGTCAATGATGAATCAAGGTGGCGGCGGCGGTGCTCGTGGAGCCATGAATTTTGGACGCAACAAAGCTCGCACTACTAATAAAGAAGATATCAAAGTACGCTTCTCAGATGTTGCCGGAGCTGAAGAAGAAAAGCAAGAGCTTGTTGAAGTTGTTGAATTTTTAAAGGATCCAAAACGTTATACCAAGTTGGGAGCTCGTATTCCGGCAGGTGTTCTCCTTGAGGGGCCTCCAGGAACAGGTAAAACCCTTCTTGCTAAAGCTGTTGCGGGCGAAGCAGGCGTTCCTTTCTTTAGTATCTCTGGTTCAGACTTTGTAGAGATGTTTGTTGGTGTCGGTGCTAGTCGTGTGCGTTCTCTATTTGAGGATGCTAAAAAAGCAGCGCCAGCTATTATTTTTATTGATGAGATTGATGCAGTTGGACGTCAGCGTGGTGTTGGCCTTGGTGGCGGAAACGATGAACGTGAGCAAACCCTTAATCAGCTCTTGATTGAAATGGATGGTTTTGAAGGCAATGAAGGCATCATTATCATTGCTGCTACCAACCGTTCAGATGTATTGGATCCAGCCTTGCTACGTGCTGGCCGTTTTGATAGAAAAGTTTTGGTTGGTCGTCCTGACGTTAAAGGCCGTGAAGCCATTCTTCGTGTTCATGCTAAAAATAAACCGCTGGCGAAAAATGTTGATTTGAAGCTAGTTGCTCAACAAACACCAGGATTTGTCGGTGCTGATCTTGAGAATGTTCTTAATGAAGCTGCCTTAGTTGCGGCACGTCGTAACAAAACTGTTATTGATGCTTCTGATATTGATGAGGCAGAAGATCGCGTCATTGCTGGGCCATCCAAGAAAGACAAAACAGTATCACAAAAAGAACGGGAATTGGTTGCTTACCATGAGGCTGGACATACAATTGTTGGTTTAGTCTTGTCAAATGCTCGTGTTGTTCATAAGGTAACCATCGTTCCCCGTGGTCGTGCTGGTGGCTATATGATTGCCCTACCTAAGGAAGACCAGATGCTTCTGTCTAAAGAAGATATGAAAGAACAACTGGCTGGACTTATGGGTGGTCGTGTGGCTGAAGAGATTATCTTTAATGTTCAAACTACGGGTGCATCTAATGACTTTGAACAGGCAACTCAGATGGCTCGCAGTATGGTCACAGAATACGGAATGAGTGATAAACTTGGACCGGTTCAATACGAAGGAAATCACGCCATGTTTGGTGCAGCAAGCCCGCAAAAAACAATTTCAGAACAAACGGCTTATGAAATTGATGAAGAAGTCAGAAATCTTCTAAATGAGGCACGAAACAAAGCAGCAGATATTATCCAATCAAATCGTGAGACTCACAAATTGATTGCTGAGGCACTTCTCAAATATGAAACACTCGACAGTACTCAAATTAAATCTTTATATGAGAAAGGTCGAATGCCTGAGGAATCAGAAAAAGACTTAGATCGAGAAGCACATGCCCTTTCCTATGATGAAATTAAATCAAAAATGGAAGAAAAAAATTAAGAATGAAAGAAGTTAGAAAAATTCTAGCTTCTTTTGTTTAATTAATTATTGACAAGAGAGAAAAAAGGCTCTTTGTCAACTGTAGTGGGTTGATGTCAGCTAACATCTGGAGAGGACCGAATTGGTTCTCTCCTTTTTGATATTCAAAGTGATGAGAATTCTAGTTTTGAAGTTTTCAAAATTCCGAAAGCCAAAAGCGTTGCGCTTGATAACCTTGATGAGGTTGTTTGTAGCCTCCAGTTTTGCATTTGAGTAAGGGAGTTCAAGAGCGTTGATAATTTTATCTTTGTCCTTGAGAAAGGTTTTAAAAACAGTCTGAAAGATAGGATTTATACAAGAAATTGTTTCTTCAATGAGTCCAAAGAAATGCTCCGCTTGTTTCTCTTGAAAATGAAAAAGCAAGAGTTGGTAAAGCTCATAGTGTTCTCTGAGTTCTTGAGAGTAAGAGAGTAGCTTTTCAAGAATCTCTTGATTTGTCAAGTGCATGCGAAAAGTCGGAC
>NZ_CABPTS010000028.1:0-23828 GCF_902460385.1 Streptococcus sp. Marseille-P7376 | reverse complement strand
AATGATGGTTTCGTTGCTTTTCATTATAGGTCTTATGGGACTTTTTTTCTCTTGAACATACAATATAAGTGCACAATTTCACCATAAAATACTTCATAAGGAGTTTTCCAGTTGAGACACTTTCGTGGTCTATTATTTAGTTTATCCTCCCACAGCTGAATGGTGTGCTCGTCAATGAATGTTAAGTCGCTCCCTTTGGGAAAATACTCCCTTAATAATCCATTGGTATTCTCATTGGTTCCTCGTTGCCAAGGCGCATGAGGGTCTGGGAAATAGACTTCTACCTTTAATTGATCAGTCAAGTCTTGATGATTCGTGAATTCTTTTCCTCTATCGGGAGTGACGGTTTCTTTCGGCAAGGGCTCCAACATTTGTACCATAGCCTCTATGACCAGTTTGCTTTTCTTGACCGCTACCTTCTTGATTTTAAGAAAACGAGAATAGCGATCCGTTAGAGTAACTAAGCAAGCTTTCCCGATTTGACCGGCAACCGTATCTGCTTCCCAATCACCGATCCTATCTCGCTTGTTTGCTTCTTCGGGTCTTTCATGAATGGTATGAGAAATAGAAATTTTCCCTCTGTTTTCAATATGACCTTTCGTATGACGTTTCCATTCCCGACTAATGCTGGAAGGATGACGGTGAAGTAATTTTGCGATTTGAGAGAAATTTAGACCTTGCGTACGGTAAATCAGAATACTTTCGCGCTGATCTATGGTAAAATGGTGGTAGCTCATATGATTTCCTTTCGTAACTAGTTGGTTCAATTCTATTTTACTAGAAAATCTTATGAGTTTTTATTGTGCACTTATATTGTATATTCAAGACAACAAAATAGGCTCCATAATCCCTGCGGTGGATTTACCCACTACAGAAATTATAGAGCCTTTTTTATATCTTTTGTTTAAATGTCATTAAGACATAGTTGAGTTTAGTCGAAAACAAGTCTTTACCACTTATGACTCATATTTGCAGCATCATAGTCGTAAGGGTTGATTTGATTCTTACGCCAATTGTTTAAAAACGACAATTCTAAACAAACAAAAAAGAAAATGATATAATTTTTATAAAAAAATATCAACCTTCTTTTGTTTATATCGGAAAAATATAGTATAATAAGGGAAAGATAACTGTTTGAAAACTTCAGAAGCAGCAGCTCGGCTGTTTTCTTTATCTACAAGCGAGCTGGTAGCCTCAACTACATGCGGAACAGTCATTAAAGGAGAATTGTTATGAAAGAAAGCCGTCAAAGAATTATTTTGCAAGAGCTTGATCAGTCAGGCGTTGTCTCGGTAAAGAACTTGAAAGAATTGCTCCATGTCACGGATATGACTATTCGGCGCGATTTGATTGATTTGGAAAAGCAGGGCTTGCTGACTAGAGTCCATGGTGGGGCACATAAAAAGGTTCGAGATGGTCTTAACGAGGTGTCTCACTCGGAAAAAACCATGCTGAACATTGAAGAAAAGAAGACTATTGCCCAAAAATGTGCAGGACTAATTGTCAATGGCGATACTGTTTTTATTGGTTCTGGGACGACTACAGACTTTATTGGCGACTATCTGGACGGTAAAGATATCAGCATTGTCACCAATTCCCTGCCCATTTTTGAGAAGTTGAAGGACAATCCGAATTTTGATTTGATTCTAATCGGCGGGCGATACCGAGTTAAAACCCAGACTTTTGTCGGTCAGTTTGCCAATAATCTTTTGCGGGAAATTAAGGTTTCCAAAGCCTTTATCGGGGTGAATGGTATTGATGGCTACAATGTAACCACAGCCAACGAAGAAGAAGGAAATGGGAATGCCATTATTCTCAATAATGCGATTGAAAAATATATCGTTGCTGACAACAGCAAGTTTGACAGCTACTCCTTCTATACTTTTTACCGCTTGGATAATATAGATGCGGTGATAACGGATGAAAATCTTTCACCCAAAGTTAGAGAGAAGTACAATTCTTATACCAGCCTTTTGTAAAGGGGCTTAGATTAGCCTCTTTAGTAGTTTCTCTACGAAAACAAACGTCACGATTCTGTGACGTTTGTTTTTTATATAAGAAACCTGAAGCAAGTGTTGTAAATTACTTGTTAAATCACAACACCCAATAGACATATCTTTTGTTACCAAACAATAAAGTCTGAATTCAAACAGAATATGCAAACAAATAATATAAAAAATAACACAATAAACCATTGACACCATTATATCATAATGATATAATGAATTCACAAACAAAAAGAAACAAGGCGAGGTGGTCTAATGGAACTTGCTCAATTGTTTGATGAAGAGTTGATTTTTTGCCTAACTGCAGAGAGTCAAGAAGAACTTTTTCATCAAGTGGCGGATTTGCTGGAAGAAAGAAAAATCGTAAAGTCTTCCTATCGTGAAGCGCTTCTGGAGAGGGAAAAGTCATTTCCGACAGGATTGGATATGGAGTTTTTAGGTAAAGATTTGCCAAATGTGGCCATTCCTCATACGGATATTGAGCACAACTTAACTGAAAATGTGGTGGTCGCGAAACTAGACCGACCAGTGACTTTTCATAATATGATTGCTCCTGCACAGACCGTTGAAGTGTCGCTCTTGTTCTTCATTATCAACCATTCGAGCTTGAGTCAGACTAATATTTTAGCACAGCTGATGGATTTCTTCACTAGTGATGGAAATTTAGCTGGTTTAGCTCATTTAAACTCTGAGGAAGAGTTGTTTCAATATATTTCAAATGTCATTAAATAAATAAATCGGAGGATTTTATTATGATTAAAATTTTAGCAGCCTGCGGAGCAGGAGTAAACTCAAGCCACCAAATCAAAAGTGCCCTTGAGGAAGAGTTGTCAAACCGCGGTTATGATGTTCATTGTGATGCGGTCATGGTCAAGGATGTTAACGAAGACCTGATGCAAGGCTATGATATCTTTACGCCGATTGCAGCGACTGATTTAGGATTCACACCAGAAATTCCAGTGATTGAAGCAGGCCCAATTCTTTTTAGAATTCCAGCTATGAGTGCGCCGGTCTATGATAATATCGAAGCGGCTATTAAAGAACATGGCTTAAGTTAAAGGATTAAAATAAAAATAAATCGGGAGGTTTTTTATGAATGCTATCATTGATATAGCGAATAAGTTCTTCGATCCCATTATCAAAATGGGTGGCCCAATTGTCATGTTGATTATCTTGACAGTTCTCGCACTTTTATTTGGCGTGAAATTTTCCAAAGCGCTGGAGGGTGGGATTAAGCTGGCCATCGCTTTGACTGGTATCGGAGCTATCATCGGCATGCTTAATGGAGCTTTCTCAGCTTCGCTCGCAAAATTCGTTGAAAACACAGGGATTCAGCTTAATATCACGGATGTCGGCTGGGCTCCTTTGGCAACGATTACTTGGGGTTCTCCATGGACCTTGTACTTCTTGCTCATCATGCTGATTGTCAATGTTGTGATGTTGGCGCTGAAGAAAACAGACACTCTGGATGTCGATATCTTTGATATTTGGCATTTGTCTATCACTGGCTTGCTTATCAAGTGGTATGCGGATAACAATCATGTCAGTCCGGCTGTATCATTGCTGATTGCGACGGCGGCGGTTGTCTTGGTCGGTGTTTTGAAAATCATCAACTCAGACTTGATGAAGCCTACCTTTGATGATCTGCTAAATGCACCAAGTTCATCTCCGATGACATCTACTCATATGAACTATATGATGAACCCTGTCATCATGGTTTTGGATAAGATTTTTGATAAATTCTTCCCTTGGTTGGACAAATATGACTTCGATGCTGCAGCCTTGAACAAGAAAATCGGTTTCTGGGGTTCTAAATTCTTTATCGGTTTCCTTCTCGGTGTGGTCATCGGTATCATGGGAACTCCGCATCCAGTAGCAGGTGTAGAAGATGGCGATACCTGGCAATTAGTCATCAAAGGATGGTTGTCTCTCGGTTTGACTGCTGGTGTCTGCTTGGAGCTCTTCTCTTTGATTGGTTCTTGGTTTATCGCCGCTGTAGAGCCGTTGTCACAAGGGATTACAAACGTTGCAACTAAACGTTTGCAAGGCCGTAAATTTAATATCGGTTTGGACTGGCCGTTTATCGCTGGTCGTGCAGAAATCTGGGCCTGCGCTAACGTGCTTGCTCCAATCATGCTGATCGAAGCAGTTTTGCTTTCTAAAGTAGGAAATGGTATCCTGCCACTGGCTGGTATCATTGCAATGGGTGTGACGCCTGCTCTTCTGGTAGTTACACGTGGTAAGCTCTTGCGTATGATTGTCTTTGGAAGTCTCTTGTTGCCGCTCTTCCTGCTCTCAGGTACACTCATTGCGCCATTTGCAACAGAACTTGCTAAAGGTGTAGGTGCCTTCCCTGAAGGAGTCAGTCAATCTCAATTAATCACTCACTCTACACTGGAAGGACCGATTGAAAAGCTGTTGGGCTGGACTATCGGTAATACCACAACTGGTGATATTAAAGCAATCATTGGTGCCGTTATCTTCCTCGGTGCTTATGTTGGAATCTTTGCTTGGTACAGAAAGCAAATGATCAAACGGAATGCAGAATATGCAGCAAATAAAAAATAAAACTCTGCTGCTAGGGATGAAGTTTCCTTGCTATGAGTCATAAAACAGAGAAATATACTATATTGTAAAACGAATAAAATCAGGCTTTGCTTCTAGAAGAGGCAAAGCCTAGTTTTTTAAATGGACTCTTTGTCAAATTTTCCTGCTATTTTGTTAGCAATTTCGCTAGTTTGATCTTCAATTTCCAACTCCAAGCAGTGTTTGTTGATATGGCCTGCTGAAGTTTTATTTCAAACTGAAAAACGAAACCTGATAAATCCTGAACGCGCAACTATCGAATTTCTCAAGAAATTGCTGATTTCATAATTTTTAGTTTCTTTTACGAATAATAAGTTAGGAGGAATTAAAATGTACAACAAAGTTATCGTTATCGGCCGTTTGACGGCCACACCTGAATTGCATAAAACGGCTAATGAGAAATCAGTTGCTCGGGCAACAGTAGCGATTAATCGTCGCTATAAAGGTCAGAATGGTGAAAGGGAAGCCGATTTTGTTAATGTCGTTGTTTGGGGGAAATTGGCAGAAACTCTGGCTAGCTATGCAACAAAGGGGAGTTTGATTTCGATTGATGGGGAATTGCGTACCCGCCGTTATGAGAAAAATGGCAGCAACCACTATGTGACAGAAGTGCTCTGTCAAAGTTTCCAACTTCTAGAAAGTCGGGCTCAGCGAGCTCTTCGTGAAAATAATAGCAGCGCTGATTTAGCAGATCTTGTCCTAGAGGAAGAGGAATTACCCTTTTAAGAATACAAAGAGATAGAGGAACCCTCTGTCTCTTTATTTATTATAGGGGCCAGGAAACGTTTTGCTTTTTCGTTTGATTATAATATAATAAACGTAAGTGAAGTGTTAATAAGTATAGGTGACTAGGAGATGGGAATGGGATCAAGTAAGGGGAAAAAGAGGATTCAGACTTGCCAGAAATGTGCTCTCTGGTCTATTTTTGTGCTGGTAATCTGTTGCCTTACTTTTATTTATTCTAAGGCTAGTATGCCCGATAGCAGTCAAATTAAAATCGGGGCGACCTATATGACTATGAACAATGATTTTTATAAAACCTTGAATGCTGAATTGGAGAAAAAAACCAATCAGCAGGGGAGTCGGCTCTATGTTCGTGATTCGGAGTTGGATGAGGGGAAGCAAAGCCAGCAAATTGCTTATTTTATCAAAGAAAAGGTTGATGTTATTGTTATCAATCCAGTAAAGAGCGACAGCCCAGATATTATCAGGGCTTTGAATGAAGCTAAAAAAGCTGGCATTCGCATTATCGTGGTAGATGCGCCGATGAATAAGCAAGTAGCCGTTGACACGACCATCGTATCGGATAACTATCAAGCGGGAGTTTTGATTGCTAAAGATATGATGAGTCGGCTTTCCGAGGCTGATATTCTTTTGCTGGAACACCGGAATGCCATCTCAGCTATGGATCGCGTACAGGGGTTTCTGGATACCATCAAAGGGCATCCAACCTATCGGATTGTTTCTCAGCTGGAAACTTTGGGGCAGACCGAAGAAAGCATGCCTCAGGTCAAAAGTGCCTTGGATAATGGGTTAGAATTTAATGTCGTTATGGCTCTCAATGACCGCGCTGCAATCGGTGCTTTGGCTGCAATCAAGGAACAAGGAGTGGCAGAAAAAATTTATATTTATGGAGTTGACGGTTCCCCAGATATTAAGAATTTTTTGGCCAATACGAATGATATTCAAGGAACGGTGGCCCAGTCGCCTATTCAGATGGGACGAAAGGTGGCAGAAGTGATTGAGCTGATGCGGGAAAAGAAATCCTGTGACAGCCAGTATCTGATACCAGTCCGCTTGATTAACAAGGACAATATTGGTGAGTATCCAATTACAGGGTGGCAGTGATGAAAGCAAAAAAAAGCATTTTTTACAGTAAAATAGCTCTAATGGTCATCAATTTTATAGCCATTGTCTATAATGCTTCGATTTACCTCTTTGCAACCAATTATGTCGTAACAAAAGGCTTTAGTCACTCGCTTTTGGAGCGTTTGGATGCCATTCCAGGATCGCCCAGTTTCACTTTCCTGATTTCTATTATCTTTTATGCCTGCCTGCTGCTGGTGATGTACTATCGGGAAAAGCATCCCAATCAGCTATCTGTTTACGATAAGGTGACTATGATTGAAATTTTGCTGATGCTGGTCATCTTTACTGCCCTGCATTCGTCTTACAATGGGCTGATTCTTCTCGTCTTTGCAGATATTTTCTATGGTTCCAAAGAGTTCAATGCCTCCAAGGACAAAAAATACTGGTTTTCCTTTATTATTTTGAGTTTCAGTATGTTGCTGTTGTCTAACTATGACCTGCTGTCACTCTTTGTCAAACTGCCCTCGTTGGATACCTATATCCGTTTCTATCCAGAATCTACTCGCTTGCTGCTGCTTTTTGGCAAGAACTTTCTTTTCTCCCTCAATATTGTCGTCTTTATGATTTCCTTGCTCTTTTATATTATGTCGGCAATTACAGAGCGGCATCGGATTGAGGAGGAGCTCCACATGGCTTCTCAGGCCAATCGGGAGTTGAACAGCTATCTAGCCTTGTCAGAAAAAATTGCTGAAGACCGAGAAAGAAAACGAATTGCCCGTGAGATTCATGATACACTGGGGCATGCCCTGACGGGCATCTCAGCGGGAATTGATGCCATCAAAGTCCTAGTGGACATTGACACCGAGCGGGCCAAGGAGCAGCTCAACAATGTTTCAGTCGTTGTTCGTGACGGGATTCGAGATGTTCGCGGATCGCTCAATAAAATGCGGCCGGGAACTCTGGAGAATAATAGTCTGAAAGAGGCTTTGCTAAAGATTATCCGAGAGTATGAGGCAATTTCCAATTTGGATATTCATTTTCTCTATGAATGGGATACTATTGATTTAGACATTGCCAAAGAAGATATTGTTTTTCGCATCATTCAAGAGTCAATTACGAATTCGGTGCGTCATGGCCATGCTAGGACTATTTGGATTGAGTTGTTAGAAAAAGAAAATTATATTATGATTATTCGAGATGATGGTGTGGGTTTTGATGAATTACACTATGGCTATGGTTTGAAACAAATGCAGGAACGGTTGGCTATTATTGGTGGGAAGGTTCATTTTGAAAATCGTGAAGGTTTTTATACCTACATTGAAATCCCCAAAATAGGAGGTTGGAATGATTAAAGTTTTAATTGCAGATGATCAGGCCTTGATTCGTGAGTCTCTGCAAATCATCCTGTCCGCTCATACAGATATCGAAGTGGTGGGAACAGCCAGTGATGGAAAAGAAGTGTTGGAGAAACTTCAGCGGCTTCGTCCGGATGTGATTTTGATGGATATCCGCATGCCAGTCATGGATGGTGTGCTCTGTACCAAGGCTGTCAAGGAGCAGTATCCGGATGTTAAGATTATCATCCTGACAACCTTTGACGACGATGAATTTATTTTCTCTGCCTTAAAATACGGCGCGTCTGGCTATATTCTCAAAGGAGTTTCGACAGAAGAACTCCACGAAGCCATTCAGACGGTCTATCGTGGCGGGGCCATGATCAATCCTAATATCGCCACCAAGGTCTTCAAAATCTTTTCGCAGATGGCCCAGTCCAACTTTGCTATCACAGTGTCGGAGGAAAATGTAGAGGACATGAGCCGGACGGAGTGGAAGATTATCCAGCAGATAGGCTTTGGGATTTCTAATAAGGAGATCGCGGCCAAGCTTTATCTGTCGGAAGGAACAGTACGCAACTACCTATCAGGGATTCTGTCTAAACTGAATTTGCGTGATCGAACTCAGTTGGCTATTTGGGCGGTTCAGACAGGAGTGACCCAGCGGGATTTTAGCAAGGGAAATGACAAATGAAGTGGCGATTCAGGTATTTGATTGTTCTTGTTTTGATTATTGTTTCTGGTATTTTAAGCTTTGCTCTCTGGTCGTCTAGTCAGGAAAAAATCCTGCGCATCGGTGTTTATGCCGGCTCTAGCTGGGATGTACCCAACAGTAGGGAAAATAGAGTGCTGGACGATTTGATAGAAGAATTTGAGAAAAATCACCCTCATGTGAAAGTGGTTTATGAAAGTGGTATCCCTAAGAAAGACTACGGTGATTGGCTAGCAGAGAAGATTCTTGAGGGAGAGCAGCCGGATCTCTTTATGGTGCCAGAAAATGATTTCTCTATGTTGGCCTCAACTGGAGCGCTTAAAACACTAGACTCCCTGATAGCGGATGAGCAGAAAGAGGTATTTTATCCGGTGGCTTATGAGGCTGGGCAATACCAGAGAGTCAGCTATGCTCTTCCAGTCGAGAGCAATCCTATCATGATGTGCGTCAATAAAGACTTGCTAGAAAAAGAAGGGATCAACATTCCGGAGTCAGGCTGGACGTTGGCGGATTTCTATGAGATTTGCAAGAAAGTGACCAAGGATACCAATGGAGATGGTGTAGTGGATCAATACGGCATTACGGATTATACCTGGCAGCAGGCTCTGGTCGCTTACGGTGGCCATCTCACGGCTAAATCTGGCATCAATGTAGACAGTGCTGAAATGCACCAGGCTCTGTCCTTTATGAGTAAACTAGAGACTCTCAATCAGCATTATCAAGTCACTTCTAATGATTTTGACGAGGGGAAGGTGGCCTTTTATCCTATGAGTCTGGCCCAGTATCGAACCTACAAACCTTACCCTTACCATGTTGCCAAATATTCTAGCTTTTCTTGGACCTGTATTTCCATGCCGACAGCTAGTCCAGAAGTTTATGGCACTCAAGTAAAGACTTCTCTCTTTGCTATGTCTTCCAACACCAAGCAGGAAAAACTGGCTTGGGAGTTCATGTTGCTCCTGTCGCAAAATGAAAAAAGCCAGCAGGAATTATTTGAAAAATCGCAAGGGACATCGGTCTTACCATCTGTGGTGAAAAGCCAGCAGACCAGAGAAATCTTGCAGGCGGATGACTTCGGCTTGGATTCTCTGACTTCTGAGAGGTTGGATCACATGATGGAGCGCTCCATCATGGATATCGGACAAGAAGTTGATCGCCAGACCTTGGAAAGGATTGATTATTTGATTAAGGAAGCCTTAGGAAATCAAGAAATTGACAGTGCCCTTCCAAGTATTCAAAAAGAAATTGAAAGCAGATAGTTTTCTGCTTTTTTTATTTATAGCAGGTTAGCTTTGATTTCAGCCTAACCTGTGCTCGCTTGTAATCCGTTAATAAATATAAAGAACCTATTTTCTAAGTCGCCTAGACCAATATGACATTTGTCATATCTAAACTAACATTTGTCATCTTTTCAAAGTGACATTTGACAATGGGAAAGCGGTTTCGTTTTTTGTACAATAGAATCAAGAAAATAAGGAGGCAAGAAACATGAAATATCTTGTACTGGTCAGTCATGGGGGGCTAGCTGAAGGCGTACAGAGCTCCTTGAAGATGTTTGCTGGGGATAAAACGGACCAAATCATCGCCGTGGGTCTGAAAGAGGGAAAATCAGTCGATGATTTTGCTCTTGATTTCCGTCAAGCCTTGGCAGGTTTAGAAGCAGATGATTCTGTCTTAGTTTTAGCCGATATTGTAGGAGGAAGTCCTCTGACAACAGCGGCTAGTGTCCTAGCGGAATTAGGCAAATTGGATTCGGCAGTCATTCTTGGAGGGCTGAATCTGACGATGGGGCTCACTGGGCTTGTGATGAAGGATATGCTGGAAGGTAAAGACCTTGCTCAGACGATTCTTTCAGAAGCGACGGCAGCCTTGCAGGAGTTTGAAGTCTCATCAGACGATGATGAAGAAGACGACGACATTTAAAAGGGTTATTCATTTACTAAATTAGATAGGAGATTCAAAATGGTAGTAACATTTGTACGGATTGACGACCGCATGATCCACGGTCAAACTGTCACTCGTTGGGCTAAGGAATATCCTTGCGATGGGCTGATTGCAGTCAATGATGCAGCGGCAAGCAACAAAGTTTTGATCCAAGCCTACAAAGGGGCTTCTGACAAGAAAACTTTCGTTTGGACTAAGGAAGCCTTCAAAGAAAAATCTGGTAAGGTAACTGAATCTGACAGCCGATATTTCTTGATTACCAAAAATCCGATTGATATGAAAGAAATCTTGGTGGACCAAGGCTATGTGCCAGGCAATGTTAAAGAAATCATCGTCGGACCAGCCAATGACCGTCCGGGAGCTGTCAAGCTGGGCAACAATCAATCCATCACACAAGAAGAAGCTGAAGCGATTGAAGCGATTGAAAAAGCAGGCTACAAGGTAAAATTCCAGCTGCTTCCAGACGTTTCCATCGGTTACTGGAGCGATTTTAAATCTAAATTTGGTTTTTAAACAGGAGCAGAGACTAAGCAGGACAAAGTTTTTGGCTTTCTATAGCCTTGCTAGGCAACAAGGTCTGTTTGAGGGAGTTTGAACTATGTGCCTGCGACTGCTCAATCTTACTTAAAGGAGAAAGATTATGACAATTTCTTGGTTGCAAGCCGCAATCCTCGGTATCTTTGCTAGTTTGTCTTCTATGCCGGGTATGGGTGGCTCAAGTATTGGTAACTATACACTTGGACGTCCGCTTGTCGGAGGGCTCGTCTGTGGTTTGATTTTAGGAGATGTTAGTCTAGGGATCGTTTGTGGGGTGGCCATGCAGTTGGTGTATATCGCGCTGGTAACGCCTGGCGGTACTGTTTCGGCTGATGTCCGTGCAGTTTCTTATATTGGTATTCCTTTGGCAATGGTTGCGATCAAGTCACAAGGGATTTCAGATGCGCAGCAGGCTGCTGACTTTGCGAAATCAATGGGTGTGCTGGTTGGTACACTAGGAACGGTTCTCTTCTACGGAACAGCGACAATGAACTTGGTATGGCAACACATGGGCTGGAAAGCAGTCGAACAGGGAGAATATAAAAAATTGTATGCAGTTGACTGGTATCTGCCATGGGTTTCCCACTTCCTCTTCTCTTTCTTGCCAACTCTGATTCTTTGCCGTTACGGTGCTGATGCCGTTACAGCTTTGAAAGATGCCCTCCCAATGGATGGTCTGCCAATGAAAACCCTCTTTACAGTAGGTTCTCTCCTTCCATGTGTCGGTATTGCGATTCTCTTGAAACAAATCGTTGAAAAGGTGACAGACTTTGTCCCATTCTTCGTTGGCTTTACCTTGGCTGCCTCACTTGGACTCAACCTTGTGTCTAGTGCAGTTGTATCACTGATCTTTGCTCTGCTCTTCTATGAAGTACAGATGGCGAAAAATGCCAAAGCCAGTGCTGTGGCAGTAGGTGATTTTGACGATGATGACGAGGAGGATATCTAAGATGGCAACTAAAAAAATATCTAAAAAAACACTGACCAAATCATTCCACCACTGGTACTATGGTCACTTGACCTGCTTCTCTCAAGAGCACATGCAGACTTTTGGCTACTTGACCTCTATGCTGCCAATCGTGGAAGAATTGTACGATACGAAAGAAGAGCAAGCACGCTCTATGCACACTTATACAGCCTTCTTCAACACAGAACCTCAGCTGGGTACTCTGGTCGTTGGGATCACAGCTGGTCTGGAAGAAGCGCGTGCCAATGGTGCAGAAGCGGTAAATGACGAAACCATCAACGGACTTCGGGCTGGGTTGATGGGGCCGGTTGCCGGTATCGGTGACTCTCTGGTCGTTGGGACCCTGATTCCAGTTATTTTGGGGATCTCAATGGGGCTTTCAAATGGAGGCTCACCGATCGGTGCCATCTTCTATATCCTAGTTTGGAACCTGCTGGCTTATTTCGGTATGCGTTTTGCTTACTTTAAAGGTTATGAACTGGGAGATAAGGCCGTTGAATTTCTAGTAGGAGAACAAGGTCAAGCTATCCGTAAATCTGTTGGGATTGTTGGTGGTATGGTTATCGGTGCTGTTGCAGCAACTTGGGTACCAATCAAAACTGCCTTTCAATTGACCAATCCGGGTGAAAAAGAGCCTTACCTTGTCCTGCAAGATAAATTGGACGGTGTTTATCCAGGCCTCTTGACAGCTGTCTTTATCGTATTTTGCTGGTGGCTCATGGCCAAGAAGAACCTTTCTCCAATCAAAGTGATGCTCATTCTTGTTGTTATTGCCTTCCTTGGTGTACTGGCTGGCTTCTTTAACCCAGGCCTTCAATATTAAGAGAAAAAAGAGGAAACATCATGACAGAACAGGAATTGATTCAAGGCTATGAAACAGAAATTCGATACCAAAAGCATATGATTGAAAATCTCGGACGCTGGTTTAGTCTCTTCTTTACCATTGCCAGTATCGGTTTTGTCCTGATCTATCTCTTTCATCGAACCAATCTGCTTCTTTTCATCGTAGGAGTCGTCTTGGCTATTTTGGGAATCCTTGCCATGCTAGTTTTTGGCTATGGCATCTACAAGGGTAGACTGAATTTACAAAAGGTCATTGATGATTTTGAAGAGAAGCTGAGGTTAGCTCAATAAGGTTTCAATTTAACTTTCCCCCCCAAAAACTTTGTCATTTGGCAAAGTTTTTTTCTTGACTATTTCTGACCAAGTGATACAATATTAACTATAGATTAGCACTCATATATATAGAGTGCTAAAATTCAATCTTTGGAGGAAAACCATGTTAAAACCGTTAGGTGACCGTGTGGTCTTAAAAGTAGAAGAAAAAGAACAGAAAGTTGGTGGCTTTGTCATTGCTGGTGCAGGGCAGGACGCGACAAAAGAAGCGAAAGTCATCGCAGTCGGCCAAGGCATCCGTACGCTAAACGGAGAGCTGATTGCACCGAGTGTCAAGCCAGGTGATAAGGTTTTAGTTGAAAGCCATGCTGGCATTGAAGTCAAAGATCAGGATGAGAAATTCTTGGTTGTTGGAGAAGCAAGCATTCTTGCAATTGTGGAGTAAAAATCTAAGAAAGAGGTTTAAAAATGGCAAAAGATATTAAATTTTCATCAGATGCACGCAGTGCAATGGTTCGTGGTGTGGATATTTTAGCAGATACTGTCAAGGTAACCTTGGGTCCTAAAGGTCGCAATGTTGTTTTGGAAAAATCTTTTGGTTCCCCCCTCATCACCAATGACGGTGTGACTATTGCCAAAGAAATCGAATTGGAAGACCATTTTGAAAATATGGGTGCTAAGTTGGTATCAGAAGTGGCTTCAAAAACCAATGATATTGCTGGAGACGGAACAACGACTGCTACTGTTCTTACCCAAGCTATTGTTCGCGAAGGCATCAAAAACGTAACTGCTGGTGCCAACCCAATTGGTATCCGCCGCGGGATTGAAGCAGCAGTTGCGACTGCTGTCAGCGCTCTGAAAGAAACGGCGATTCCGGTTTCTAACAAAGAAGCGATTGCTCAGGTTGCTGCCGTTTCTTCTCGTAGCGAGAAAGTCGGCGAGTACATCTCTGAAGCTATGGAAAAAGTTGGCAACGATGGCGTTATCACCATCGAAGAGTCCAAAGGTATGGAAACAGAGCTGGATGTTGTAGAAGGAATGCAGTTTGACCGTGGCTACCTGTCTCAATACATGGTGACGGATAGTGAAAAAATGGTGGCTGATCTGGACAACCCTTATATCTTGATTACAGACAAGAAAATTTCTAACATTCAAGAAATTCTGCCATTGTTGGAAAGTATTTTGAAAACCAACCGTCCGCTCTTGATTATTGCAGATGATGTGGATGGTGAAGCTTTGCCAACATTGGTTCTTAACAAGATTCGTGGTACCTTCAATGTAGTGGCTGTTAAAGCACCAGGCTTCGGTGACCGTCGCAAGGCTATGCTAGAAGACATTGCCATCTTGACAGGCGGTACAGTGATTACAGAAGACCTTGGTCTGGAGCTCAAAGATGCGACCATTGAAGCACTTGGACAAGCTTCCAAAGTCACTGTTGACAAGGACAGCACCGTGATTGTGGAAGGATCTGGCAATCCTGAAGCCATTGCCAATCGTGTGGTGGTTATCAAATCACAAATCGAAAGCACAACTTCTGAATTTGATAAGGAAAAACTGCAAGAACGTCTGGCTAAATTGTCCGGTGGTGTTGCGGTGATTAAGGTCGGAGCTGCAACCGAAACCGAACTCAAAGAAATGAAACTCCGCATTGAAGATGCCCTTAATGCAACCCGTGCCGCAGTGGAAGAAGGAATCGTCTCCGGTGGTGGTACAGCCTTTGTCAGCGTATTGGGTGCAGTAGCTGCCCTTGAATTAACAGGTGATGAAGCGACTGGCCGTAACATCGTCCTCCGCGCTTTGGAAGAACCTGTCCGTCAAATCGCTCTGAATGCAGGATTCGAAGGCTCAATCGTCATTGACCGCCTGAAAAACTCTGAAGCAGGTACAGGCTTTAATGCAGCGACTGGCGAATGGGTCAACATGATTGAAGCTGGGATTATTGACCCAGTTAAGGTGACGCGCTCAGCCCTGCAAAATGCCGCTTCAGTTGCTAGCTTGATTTTGACAACGGAAGCTGTTGTGGCCAATAAACCAGAACCTGCGCCAGCAGCACCAGCTATGGATCCAAGCATGATGGGCGGCATGATGTAATCTATAAAAATAATTTTTTAAAATAGTATACATAAAACTACAGAAGAATGTAAAACTTGAAAGAGATCAAGATTTGACAATCATTCTGTAGTTTTTGTTTTTTCTCCGATTATGTAGACTGCTTTTGTTTTCAGATGATAGACCGCAATGCTTTAGGAGGTGCTTTCGTCACTAAAAGCATAGAAGCACTTAACATATAAATGGAGTGATTACCAGTTAAATGCAGTAAAAAAACCAGCGTTTTGAGGCGCTGGTTTTCATAGGATTGATGATTCTTGTGCGGGGCACCTGTTTGGCGAGTACCTATTCTTATTTTCTATAGAGACGGTCATACTGATAAACTGGATCCATGGTGATATGGATGCCCAGTTTGCGCAGGACATTCTTGTCTTCATCCGTCAGCATCACGGTCGAATGAGCTTCGCTGCCCTTGAGGTTGCCCAACTGCTGCATAGCGTGTGCGGCATCTTGATTTTCCATGGCTGTGATAGCCAGAGCCATCAAGATTTCGTTGGAGTGGAGGCGAGGATTGCGGCTACCTAGATGATTGATTTTCAGACCTTGGATTGGCTTGACATACTCGGGTTCAATCAGCTTGGTTTCTTTGGCAATGTTGGCTAATTTCTTAATGGCATTAATCAAGACAGCAGCTGTAGGGCCAAAGAGCTCAGAGGTCTTACCGGTTACGATTTCACCGTTTGGCAATTCTAAAGCCAGAGCGGGGTCGCCAGTGCTTTCAGCCTTGGCCCGCGCAGCAACGGTCACCTTGCGGTCTTCGGGTCGAATGCTGAGGTCATTCATCAAGAGTTGGATTTTCTTGATAGCAGATTCAGAGACCCGCTCCGCCTTGAAGTCCAGAATAGTCTGGTAGTAGCGGCGGATGATTTCCTGCTGGGAAGCCTCGATAGCAGCGTCATTGTCTACAATGGCAAAGCCGAGCATATTGACGCCCATGTCGGTTGGAGAAGCGTAAGGAGATTTGCCTAGAATGCGCTCTAGCATGCGCTTGAGGACTGGGAAAATCTCAATATCACGGTTGTAGTTGACGGTGGTCTTGCCATAAGTTTGCAGGTGGAAAGGGTCAATCATGTTGACGTCGTCGAGGTCGGCTGTAGCAGCTTCGTATGCTAAGTTGACTGGATGATGCAGGGGCAGATTCCAAACTGGGAAGGTTTCAAACTTGGCATAGCCTGACTTGATGCCATTGATTTGGTCGTGGTACATGTTGGACAAGCAAGTAGCCAATTTACCAGAACCAGGACCAGGTGCGGTCACTACGACTAGATTACGACTGGTCTTGATATAGTCATTCTTGCCCATACCCTCAGGCGAGATGATATGGTCTATATCAGTCGGGTAGCCTTTGATTGGGTAGTGGATGTAGGAGTCAACTCCGTTCCTTTCTAGCTGACTGCGGAAGAGGTCGGCTGCTGGCTGGCCGGCATACTGGGTGATGACCACTGAGCCTACATAAATATCCAGCTCATTAAAGGTATCAATGAGGCGCAGAACTTCCTGATCATAGGAAATGCCCAAGTCACCACGGGCTTTCGAGTGCTCAATATTATTGGCATTGATAGCAATGACAATCTCCACTTGGTCCTTGAGCTCTTTGAGCAGCCTGATTTTATTGTCCGGCTCATAGCCTGGCAGGACGCGGGCAGCATGGAAGTCTTCCAGCATTTTACCACCGAATTCCATGTACAATTTGCCCTCAAATTGATTAATGCGCTCCAAGATATGGTCGCGCTGCAGGTTTAAGTATTTCTCAGAATCAAAAGCAATTTTTTCCATGTTTGTTTTTACCTCCGCTAAAAATTATAACAAAAGATGAGAGATTTTTGGGTTTTGAAGGTAGAAAACTTGCAAAGATGATCTTCAGTTTATAGAAAAATCACCCGAATGGGTGATCAATCTTTAATACTTGGTAATTGTGTCCACGGTTGAGCGATCCAGCTTTTTGACCAGCGCTTGCAGGAAGGCTTGGGCTTGCAGGAAATCGTCCATGGCATAGAGAGTTTGGTGGGAATGGATATAGCGGGCGCAGACACCGATCGTAGTAGACGGCACACCACCGCTTTGGAGATGTGCAGCGCCAGCATCGGTTCCACCTTTGCCGCAGTAGTATTGATATTTGATACCAGCTTCCTCTGCGGTTGTCAGGAGGAAGTCCTTCATGGCTGGTAGCATGAGATGACCAGGGTCAAAGAAGCGAATCAGCGTTCCGTCGCCAATAGCTCCTTGACCGCCATAGATGTCGCCTGCTGGGGAGCAATCCACAGCGAGAAAGACCTCAGGGGCAAATTTTGTTGTTGAAGCATGGGCACCACGCAGGCCAACCTCTTCTTGAACATTGGCGCCGACATAGAGTTGGTTACCTAGTTCTTGTCCAGACAAGGCTTGAGCCAATTCGCTGACCATAAGGACACCATAGCGGTTGTCCCAGGCTTTAGAGATGATATTTTTTCCGTTAGCTGTGAGAATAGCAGAGCTGTCTGGCACGATGGTGTCTCCCGGACGGATACCATAGCTTTCGGCTTCTGCCTTGTCCGCAAAGCCGCCGTCAAAGACAATATCGCCAATCTGTGGCATGACAGGTCCGCCAGCACCACGCGTCAGATGAGGAGGGACAGAGCCTGAGATAAGAGGGATTTCCCGACCTTCACGGGTAAAGAGTTTGAATCGTTGGCTGCTAACGACCAGGGGGTTCCAGCCGCCGATTTCCACTACGCGGAAGGTTCCGTCCGGCTTAATCTCGCTGACCATAAAGCCAACCTCGTCCATGTGAGCCGCAACCAGAAGGCGGGGAGCATTCTCAGCTTCTGCATGGCGCACCCCGAAGATGCCGCCTAGACCGTCGGTAACAACCTCATCAACGTGAGGAGTGATTTTTTCCCGCAGATAGTTGCGAATAGGTCCTTCGTGCCCAGAAATAGCAGAAAGCTCCGTTACTTCCTTGATTTTTGAAAATAGTGCTGTCATAAACTTACCTTCTTTCTGTTCCCTATTTTATCACTTTTTCAAAGGGAATAACAGGTCGGATTAAAAGAAGATGAGAAATCTATAATATTGTTTGTCGCCTCTGCTCTTTTGTGTTAAAATATTCTACATGAAAGCTAAAAAAATTATTTTAACCACAACCGCCCTTTTGGGAGCTAGCGCCTTGGCTTTTGGAGCTGCTAAGGTCGTGCAGGAGCAGAAAAGATTACGCAATAGAGAAGAAATTGTTCGGACTGTACGGGACTTTTTTTCTAGCCGTGGACCAATCGCAACAGTCTATGTGGAGCTTTATGAGTCAACCGACAGTCGTATGGTCGGAGGAGTTGTTCTAGAAGATGACCGCCATTTTACCTTCGTCTATGAGAATGGGCAGCTAACTTACGAGGAAGAGTGATGATTATTCCCCAAAATATAGAGGAACTGGCTTCTTATGTAGAGCATAGGGGAAAGACTGTCTTCTTTTTTACGGCTGACTGGTGCGGAGACTGCCGCTTTATCAAGCCTTTCCTGGCGGAAATTGAAGCTGAAAATCCTGAGTTTACTTTTGTTGAGGTGGATCGGGATCAGTATATGGCTGTGGCCAAAGAATGGGATGTTTACGGGATTCCGAGTCTAATCGTTTTGGAAAATGGGCAAGAAATTGGTCGGTATGTCAATCGCGACCGCAAGACGAAATCCCAAATAAATGATTTTTTAGCAAATTTATAAGAAGTTTTTAAAAGTATTTTGGAGGAATAGATGATTTTTACATACAACAAAGAGCATGTCGGAGATGTCCTCATGATTATTGCTGCCGATAATCAGGGAGCCAAACTGACCGCTGAGCGCAAAGGAAATGTCGCGCGTATTTATCGGGAGGATAACGGTCAAACAGTGGCTTGGAATATTTTTCAGGTGTCTAATCGGATGAATATTGAAGGCTGTGGCCAAGTTTATCTGACGGACGAACAAGTCGCGGTTATCAACCAAGAGTTGACTGAAGCAGGTTTTGCGGCTGAGCTGATTGATGACCATGAGCCGAAATTTGTTGTTGGGGAAATCCTTGAAATGGTGGCCCATCCTGACAGTGCCCACCTTAATATTTGTCAGGTGCAGGTAGCAGCTGACAAGACAGTTCAAATCGTGGCTGGTGCTCCGAATGCTCGTGTCGGCCTCAAGACGATCGTGGCCTTGCCTGGTGCTATGATGCCGAAGGGCAATCTCATTTTTCCAGGTGAACTTCGGGGCGAAAAGAGTTTCGGTATGATGTGCAGTCCGCGCGAGCTTCAGCTGTCAAATGCGCCGCAAAAACGTGGCATCATTGAATTGGCTGATAGTGAAACGGTCGGAGCGGCTTTTGACTCTGCTAAACATTGGCAAGCATAGATTAAAAATTCTCAAAGAGATTTTAAAAATCTTTTTGAGTTTTTTCTTTTTGCTTATTTGACTGCATTGCTCAACAAATATGGCTGATAAGGCTAACCAAGTCAGTAATGAAGAACAGGCAAAAGCTGTGTTTTCTTTATCTGTAAGGAGGTTAGACAAACTCAGAAAGTCCCATTCTTTTGCTCATTTTTGCGTTTTTTACTAATTTGAATCATCAAATGTTTTTAGACGTTCATTCAGCCCTTTTCCTTTTAAAATCCGAACATTTTCGGTATAATAAAAGTCAAAGATAGTCAATGTTAGACATTTGGTTTTGAGATGAGCTGTTTTATCGACTGAGGAAACTAGAAAGGCAAGCTATGAGCGCAAAAAACACATCAGACAGTATTGAAGAATATATCAAGTCCATTCTGGCTCAGGCTGGTATTGTCGAGCTGAAGCGAAGTGAACTAGCTGATGTTTTTCAGGTGGTTCCCAGTCAAATTAACTATGTTATCAAGACTCGCTTTACAGAAAGTCGCGGTTACATTGTGGAAAGCAAGCGCGGTGGTGGCGGTTATATCCGGATTGGTAAGATAGAGTTTTCAGATCGGCATCAAATGTTCTGCGATTTATTTGACAATGTGGGAGAGCGAATCAGCCAGCAAATTTTTACAGATGTGATCCAGCTGTTATTCGATGAGAAGATAATGACGGAACGTGAGGGAAATCTTCTTCTTGCGACTGCTTCGGATCTGGTGTTGGGGAATGATGCGCCAGCCATACGAGCCCGCATGTTGAAGAAAATTTTACAGCAATTAGACAGAAAGGGAATGTAACCACAGATGAAATATTCAAAAGCCTTAATTGAAAGTTTGGAGGCGGCTCAGATTTTAGCGGGCCATTTTGATACGGATTATTTGGAGTCTTGGCATTTGCTGATTGCCTTAGCCAACAATCCTTACAGTGTAGCAGGTTCCGTTTTAAACGAATTTCCGATGGAGATTGATGATTTTGAAGAAGCTGCTTTGCAGATTACTGGGCAGAAGTATCAGGAAAATGGGCGTTTTGATCTTTTGCCATTTTCTCACAGAATGGAAGAACTATTTGCCCAAGCTACTCAGATTGCCGAGGCTGTTCACGCTAAAAGTCTAGGAACCGAGCATGTTTTGTTAGCTATTCTGTTTGATCAGGGGACCTTGGCAGCTAGAGTCCTAGAATCTACTGGTTTTAGCTATGATGATAAGGACAATGGTCCGAAAATCAGCAGTCTTCGCAAGCTTTTAGAACAACGTGCTGGCTGGGGCAAGGAAGAAATCAAGGCTATCCGCAGTCTGAATAAGGGGATGATGGCGGTTAAGCAAACCATGGCGAATATGATGGGCATGCCTCCTTCAACTAGCGGTGGTCTGGAAGACTATACTCGGGATTTGACAGAACTGGCTCGGACTGGTCGCTTGGAACCAGTCATCGGACGGGATGAGGAAATTTCTCGGATGATTCAGATTCTCAGTCGCAAGACCAAGAATAATCCCGTTCTAGTCGGTGACGCGGGGGTCGGTAAGACGGCTCTGGCTTTGGGTTTGGCTCAACGCGTGGCAACTGGTCAAGTTCCGGCAGAACTTGCTAAGATGCGCGTCTTGGAACTAGACTTGATGAATGTCGTTGCTGGAACTCGTTTTCGCGGGGACTTTGAGGAGCGGATGAACAACATCATCAATGATATCGAAGAAGACGGTCATGTCATTCTCTTTATCGATGAGCTGCATACTATCATGGGGTCTGGCAGTGGGATTGATTCGACCTTGGATGCGGCCAATATCCTGAAACCAGCCTTGGCTCGTGGAACCTTGCGGACAGTTGGAGCTACGACGCAGGAAGAGTATCAGAAACATATCGAAAAAGACGCAGCCTTATCTCGGCGTTTTGCCAAGGTCACTATTGAAGAGCCTACTGTAGCCGACAGCATTGTTATTTTGCAGGGCTTGAGAAAGAGCTACGAAGAGCATCACAAGGTTGTCATCAGCGATCAAGCGATTGAAACAGCAGTCAAGTATGCTCATCGTTATCTGACCAGCAAGCATCTGCCAGATTCTGCCATTGATCTTTTGGACGAGGCCAGTGCAACTGTGCAGAATAAGGGCCCACAGAATTATGAGCAGTCCGATCTGACGGCTGTGGATCAGGCTTTGATGGCTGGAAAGCTGAAAAAAGTCAGCCAGCTACTGGCAAAAGAGCAGGAGCCAGCTATTTACAAATTAAAGGTGGAAGAAGGAGATATCTTAGAAACACTTAGCCGCTTGTCTGGTATTCCTGTGCAGAAATTAACTCAGACAGATGCTAAAAAATATCTCAATTTGGAAAAAGAACTGCACAAGCGAGTTATCGGACAGGATGAGGCCGTTTCGGCTGTCAGCCGAGCTATTCGTCGCAATCAGTCGGGCATCCGCACTGGCAAACGCCCAATTGGTTCCTTTATGTTCCTAGGGCCAACGGGTGTCGGAAAGACGGAACTGGCCAAGGCTTTGGCTGAAGTTCTCTTTGATGATGAATCAGCCCTGATTCGCTTTGACATGAGCGAGTATATGGAGAAATTTGCAGCCAGTCGCCTCAATGGAGCGCCTCCGGGCTATGTAGGTTATGAGGAAGGGGGCGAGTTGACAGAGAAAGTCCGAAACCGCCCATATTCTGTCCTCCTCTTTGACGAGGTAGAAAAAGCCCATCCAGATATTTTCAATGTCCTCTTGCAGGTTTTGGATGATGGCCAGCTGACCGACAGCAAAGGGCGTAAAGTGGACTTCTCCAATACCATTATTATCATGACCAGCAATCTGGGGGCAACGGCCCTGCGGGATGATAAGACAGTTGGTTTTGGGGCGCGTGATATCCGCTTTGATCAGGCCAATATGGAAAAACGCATTCTGGAAGAATTGAAAAAGACCTATCGGCCTGAATTTATCAATCGGATTGACGAAAAAGTGGTCTTCCACAGTCTGTCTGCTGAGGATATGCAGGAAGTGGTCAAAATTATGGTGCAACCGTTAATTAGGAGTCTGGCAGAGCAAGGCATCGTGCTTAAATTCCAAGCTAATGCCCTGAAACTACTGGCTCAAGAAGGCTATGATCCGGAAATGGGAGCGCGACCACTGCGCCGCACCCTGCAGACGCAGGTGGAGGACAAGCTGTCTGAGCTGCTCCTGACTGGAGATTTGGCGGCGGGTCAAACGCTTAAGGTTGGAGTCAAGACTGGCCAGCTCAATTTTGAAGTGGCCTAGGGTAGGACTCTTACAATGGAAATTCGTGTGATGACAGAAAAGGATTATGCCTCTGTTTACCAGCTGTGGGTCTCTTGCGCTGGTATGGGTCTCAATAATCTAGATGACTCTGAAGAAGGGATTGCTCGCTTTTTGAAGCGTAATCCTGAGACCTGTCTGGTTGCCTTGGAAGGGGAGAGCTTTATCGGTGCTATTCTAGTTGGAACAGACGGACGTCGGGCTTACATTTATCATACAGCTGTCCATCCAGCCTTTCGTAGAAAAGGAGTGGGCAAGGCTCTGGTTGAACAGGCCTTGTCAGCAGTGAAAAAGCTTGGTATCCATAAAGTATCGCTGGTCGTTTTTGAAAGAAATGAACTGGGCAACCGTTTTTGGCAGGGACTGGGATTTTCAGTCAGAAATGATCTGCTTTACCGAGATCAGGGACTAACAGAACTGATTCGACTGGATACTTGAGCAAGAATCAAGTATTTAAAGGGTTTGTTCAGCTTATAAGAATATGGGACAGCTCCAGAGAATATTGACCAAAAAAGGCGTGCCTATGTTTGTTCGTCATTTTATCCGAACCATTTTTTGTCAACCCTTTTGGCTAATGATTCTATGTAGAAGAGTGCTAAATCAGCATCCGCATTGCACTAGAAGACTGGCAGGGACGAAGAAAAAGATGATTTACTACTTCCATTAATGGGCGAAGTCAAGGGCCTTCTACTGGATGTACTAGCTCGACGAATAATGGCTCCTAAGGTAGCTAATCCGATCACTGTCAAGGACAGAGACAAGTTGGACATCTACTAGCTATCATTTTCTGGTCAAATTTGGAGAATACCTAGCGGAGACTAGAGTCAAGCGGGTGCCCAAGAAAATACCGAGAAAAGTTGATCGGCTGAAAGTAGAAAAAGCAGACTAAAAGAATGCTGATTATTTATTTGAATGGAGTCTGGGACAATAGTCCCTTTGCTACAAAAAAAGCAACGGATTTGGGCTCTTTGTCAACTGTAGTGGGTTGATGTCAGCTAACATCTGGAGAGGACAAAATTGGTCCTCTCCTTTTTGATACTCAAAGTGATGAGAATTCTAGTTCTAAAGTTGTCAAAGTTCCGAAAGCCA
>NZ_CABPTS010000027.1:0-24438 GCF_902460385.1 Streptococcus sp. Marseille-P7376 | reverse complement strand
AGCGACGTCTAGCGCCATAGAGCCCTACGACTTTACAAGACACCACTACTTTAACATAAAGAAAAAGTAGTGAGTACTCTCTCCCGTCGGAGATTTCTTCACTACTAATCTTAGTATGTTTTCTACAGCAAAATAGGCTCCATAATCCCTATGGTGGTTTTACCCACTACAGAAATTATAGAGCCGTTTTTTTCTTCTCTAAAAATAAGAAACAAAAAAACACTGACGATTCATCAGTGCCTTTCCTTGAGGATTAGTTTTGCTTTTCAAGCAAAGCTTTGATGTCTTGTAGGACTTCCAATTCAGTTGGTCCAGCTGGCTCTTCCTCAGCAGCTTCTTCGTTCTTCTTAGCAAGGTTTTGTGCTTTTTCAGCAGTCTTGACGATAAAGAAGAGGACAGTACCGATTACCAAGAAGTTGATTACTGCGCTTAAGAAGCTTCCGTAAGCAATTCCGTTCCATTTTAAACCAGCGATTTGTTCCACGCCAGCAGCTTTCAAAGCTGGATTGAGGAACAAAGGAGTGATAACATCCTGAATCAGTGAAGTGACGATTGCTCCAAAAGCATTGGCGATGATAACACCGACTGCCAAGTCAATCACGTTACCGCGAAGCAAAAATTCTTTCAAATCCTTTAACATTTCTTTTTCCTTTCAAAAAATGAGTTACTATTTGAAATTTTATTATAGCTCAAATAAATGATTCTTTCAAGCCATTTCTCTATCAAATATTTTACATTTGCCTCATTTTATTATAAAATATAGAGTGATATTCTATGATAAATTGGAGGTATTGTCTATTGGATAAAGAAACCATTTCTGAAATAAAAAATAGTGTCAATATCGTCGATGTCATAGGAGAAACAGTAGCCTTGACCAAGGCTGGGAGAAATTTTCTGGGACTTTGTCCCTTTCATGGTGAAAAAACGCCTTCCTTTAATGTTGTAGAGGACAAACAGTTTTACCATTGTTTCGGATGTGGTAAGTCAGGAGATGTTTTTAAATTTATCGAGGACTACCGAGGCATTTCCTTTATGGAGGCTGTTCAGCTTGTAGCAGAGCGGGGAGGAATTTCCTTGGCTGTAGAGACAGCGGGCAAGGATCGACCGAGACAGGCTCATCCGCATCAGGCTCTCTACGATATTCATACCGAGGCGGCTAAGTTTTATCATGCTGTTCTAATGACGACCAAGATGGGAGAAGAAGCGCGAGCCTATCTCTACCAGCGCGGGCTGACGGATGAGGTTATTAAGCATTTTCAAATCGGTCTAGCTCCCAATGAAGGTAATTACCTTCACAAGAGTATGGCTGGTAAGTTTGATGAGCATACCATTATGAACTCAGGTCTCTTCAATCTGGCAGAGAACAATTTGGTCTATGATGCTTTTCAGAACCGGATTATGTTTCCTCTGACCAATGATAGCGGCCAGATCGTGGCCTTTTCTGGTCGGATTTGGCAGGCGACGGCTTCAGATGGTCATCAGGCCAAGTATAAGAACAGTCGCAGTACCGCTATTTTCAATAAGAGCTACGAGCTCTATCATCTGGATAAGGCCAAGCCGGTCATCAAAAAAAGCCATGAGGTTTATCTGATGGAAGGCTTCATGGATGTGATTGCGGCCTATCGAGCCGGAATTGAAAATGCAGTAGCTTCGATGGGGACGGCTCTAACACCTGAGCATGTCCAGCATCTGCGTAAATATTGTAAGAAAATTATTCTGACTTATGATGGAGACAGGGCTGGTCAAGCTGCGACAGCCAAGGCTTTAGAGGAGCTGCGGGATATGACGGTGGAAATCGTCTCTCTTCCTGACAATATGGATCCAGATGAATTTATTGCCAAAAATTCTGCCGAGGAATTACGACAATTTCTGACCAAAACGCGAATTAGTAATGTGGAGTTTCTTCTACGTTATCTTAAACCGGATAATATCGAAAACCTGCAGGCCCAGATTGAGTTTGTGGAGCAGATGGCACCTATCATCGCTCAGACACGGTCCATTACAGCTCAGAACTCTTATATTTATATGTTAGCTGAGCTGTTACCAGATTTTGATTATCAGCAGGTGGAGCAGACGGTCAATAATAGCCGCTTGGCCGAGCGAAATGGTCGGAGCCAGCAGCAGTCAGGATCAACGGGACGACCTCTAGTGGTCGATATACCAGTATCCAAGCAGCTATCACGGCTAATGAAGGCAGAAATCCATATTCTTTATCGTATGGTACATAATCCGCTGGTTTTAAACAGCTATCGGCTGCGTGCAGATTTTACCTTTGATACGGTAGAACTGCAAGAGCTTTATGAGCTTTTACTGGCAAACGGCGAAGTGACCTCGCAGGATTTGTCGGGATTATCTGACAGAGTCCAGCAGGTCTGGTATCGGATGTTGGAAGAAGATTTGCCAGAGGAGATGGAAGATGGAGAATTGGCAGAAGTTGAGCTGACTAGGGAACGCGAATTGCTTCGAAAGAATAATCAGCTGATTAGCAAAAAGGTTCGAGAAGCTTTGCATACTGGAGATGACGATGCCGCTATATTAGAGGTGGAGCGCTTTATCGCACAAAAAAGAAGAATGGAGTAGGTATGGCTACAAAACAAAAAGAAGTAACAACATTAGACGTTCAAATTGCAGAATTCATCCGCAATCACAAGCAAATGGGTGCAGCAACGGATGATGAAATAAACGACAAACTGGTCATCCCCTTCGCCTTGGACGCTGATGGGATTGAGGATTTGCTGCAGCGTATTCAGGATGCGGGCATTTCTATCACGGATAAGGAAGGAAATCCTAGCGCGCGTGTCTTGAATACTGAAGAGGAAGAGGCAGAGCTGACGGATGAAGAGCTCCTAGGGAGCAATTCAGCCAAGGTCAATGACCCAGTTCGCATGTATCTGAAGGAAATCGGAGTTGTGCCGCTTCTCAGCAATGAAGAAGAGCAGGAGTTGGCGATCTTGGTAGAGCAGGGAGATTTGGAAGCCAAACAGCGTCTAGCTGAGGCCAATCTTCGTTTGGTTGTTTCCATTGCTAAGCGCTATGTTGGCCGTGGTATGCAGTTCCTTGATTTGATTCAAGAAGGAAATATGGGACTGATGAAGGCCGTTGATAAGTTTGATTACACCAAAGGATTTAAGTTTTCAACTTATGCAACATGGTGGATTCGTCAGGCGATTACTCGTGCGATTGCCGACCAAGCTCGGACTATTCGGATTCCGGTCCATATGGTGGAAACCATCAATAAGCTAGTTCGCGAGCAACGCAATCTCTTGCAGGAATTAGGTCAGGATCCAACACCAGAGCAAATCGCTGAGCGCATGGATATGACACCAGATAAGGTTCGTGAGATTCTCAAGATTGCTCAGGAGCCAGTTTCGCTGGAGACCCCTATCGGTGAGGAAGATGACAGTCATCTGGGGGACTTTATCGAAGATGAAGTAATTGAGAATCCAGTTGACTACACAACTCGTGTCGTTCTCCGTGAGCAGTTGGACGAAGTCTTGGATACTTTGACAGACCGCGAGGAAAATGTCTTGCGTTTGCGCTTTGGTCTGGATGATGGAAAAATGCGGACACTGGAAGATGTTGGTAAGGTCTTTAATGTCACCCGAGAGCGGATTCGGCAGATTGAGGCTAAAGCCCTGCGCAAACTCCGCCATCCAAGCCGCAGCAAACCACTCAGAGATTTTATTGAAGATTAAGAAACGGAGAAAGGCGAGAGGGCAAAAATGTTTTGATAGGAAGCGTCGGTTTGGCAAATTCTGTTTAAAAATTGGAAAACCTCAAGCTAGCTTGCTATTTCTGCCATATCTATAAGGAGGGTATTGCATGTCAGAAAAAAATTATACATCCCAAGAAATAGAGGGAATCAAAACTCGTATTTTAGAAAGTTTGGAGCAGGTTATTGATCCTGAGCTTGGGATTGATATTGTCAATCTGGGACTGATTTATGAAATTCGCTTTGATGGGGACACTGGTGAGACAGAAATTGACATGACTCTGACGACCATGGGTTGCCCGCTAGCGGATCTTTTGACCGACCAAATCTATGATGCCATGACAGATGTCCCTGAAGTGACCAAGACAGAGGTTAAGCTGGTCTGGTATCCTGCTTGGACAGTGGAAAAGATGAGCCGATATGCCCGCATTGCCTTGGGGATTAAATGAGTAAAGGAACCTGCTTTGATGCAGGTTTTTCTTGTTTGATAATGGAATTTCCCTTGCCAAAGTTAGTAAAATCTGGTAGAATGAAACGTAACTAAATAGCAATCCGCAAGACCAGTAACCTAGGGGAAGTTTAACAGGGAGGGGAGCCAGCGACTGAAAGCTCTCTAGATGAAAGCTAGGCGAATTCACTTGCTCTAGGATTGATAAGTAAGGTCTGGCTTGCCAGATAAAAAACGGATGGTACCGCGTGTCAACGCTCCGCTTATGGAGATTGACGCGCTTTTTATTTTGGAGGGAAAATGACGAAAACGATTGAAGAACAACTGAAAAGCCTGCGTGAAGAGACTCTAGCTTCTCTCAAGCAGCTTAAGGCTGAGAATCAAAAGGAACTGCAGGACTTGCGTGTAGCAGTCTTGGGTAAGAAGGGTTCGCTGACTGAAGTCCTGAAAGGTATGAAGGATATTTCAGCTGAAATGCGGCCGATTATTGGAAAGCACGTCAACGAAGCACGTGATATTCTGACAGCGGCCTTTGAAAAGACGGCTCAAGAGATGGAAGAGCAATTGGTGGCTTTGAAACTGGCTGAGGAATCCTTGGATGTGACCCTGCCAGGTCGTCAAATTCTAGTAGGGAACCGACATATTCTTAGTCAGACTAGTGAGGAAATCGAAGATATTTTCATCGGAATGGGCTATCAGGTCGTTGACGGATTTGAAGTGGAGAAGGATTATTACAACTTTGAGCGGATGAATCTGCCTAAGGACCACCCAGCACGGGATATGCAGGACACTTTCTACATTACAGAGGAGATTCTGCTGAGAACCCACACCAGTCCGGTACAGGCGCGAGCTATGGATGCCCATGATTTCTCTAAAGGACCGCTTAAGATGATTTCACCAGGGCGCGTTTTCCGTCGGGATACTGATGATGCGACCCACTCCCACCAGTTCCATCAGATTGAAGGCTTGGTGGTAGGTGAAAATATTTCCATGGCCAACCTGCAAGGAACGCTGCAGCTGATTGTACAGAAGATGTTCGGCGAAGATCGCAGTATCCGTCTGCGTCCGTCTTACTTCCCGTTCACTGAACCATCTGTTGAAGTGGATGTTTCCTGCTTCAAGTGTGGCGGTGCCGGCTGTAATGTCTGTAAGAAGACAGGCTGGATTGAGATTATGGGAGCTGGTATGGTGCATCCGCGCGTGTTGGAAATGAGCGGCATTGATGCAGAGAAATACTCTGGATTTGCCTTTGGTCTTGGCCAAGAGCGGGTAGCTATGCTCCGCTACGGTATCAACGACATTCGTGGATTCTACCAAGGAGATATTCGTTTTTCTCAGCAGTTTAAGTAGAAACCTGTATTCATAGATGCAGCTTTTCTGAGAAAGGAGTGCAGTATGCTAGTCAGAGTCAAGAAAGAAGAAGCGAGCATCCTGCGAGAGTTGGAAGTCGCGACCTATCAAGAAACCTTTGGTCCCTTTATCAAGGAAGCTGACATGGCTCATTATTTTGACAATGAGCTGTCGCTTGCGACTATCAAAAAGGAACTGGCAGATCCTGAGTCAGAGACTTATTTTGTTGTCAAAGACGGTGAAATTGCTGGTTTTCTCAAGTTTAACTGGGGACAGGCTCAAACGGAGCAAGAACTGCCACAGGCCTTTGAGGTTCAGAGAATCTATGTCTTAAAAGCCTATCATGGTCAAAGCTTTGGCAAGGAGATGTTTGAATTTGCCTTAGAAGAAGCCGAAAAACGTAGCTTTGACTGGGTCTGGCTGGGTGTCTGGGAAAAGAATTTCAGAGCCCAAGAATTTTACTTTAAATACGGCTTTGAAAAATTCAGCCAGCACGACTATGTCACTGGTGAAACAGTAGACACAGACTGGCTGCTGCGCAAGAAATTGAAATAACAAGAAAATTTAAAGAGAGGAAATGATACGACCTAAAAGCTTTAAATTTAGATGATTTGTTTCTGAAATCAGGATTTCAGACAAATCCCTAAAATTTGGTCGGTCAAGTTTCTCAGCGATAGAATAGAGAAAGGAATTGAACCCGGGCTAAAAACTCGGAAAAAAGATAGATTTGCGATCATTCGTCGAATGCTTAGCAAATCTCCTATTTTTCAGTCGTTTTTGACGCCCTTGGTATCTTAAATATGCTAGTAAGTTATAAGTGGTTAAAAGAGTTAGTAGACATTGATGTGGCGAGCGCTGAGCTGGCTGAGAAAATGTCAACGACAGGAATTGAAGTGGAAGGTGTGACATCACCAGCTGCTGGCCTGTCAAAAATTGTTGTTGGTGAGGTAGTATCGTGTGAGGATGTTCCTGATACCCACCTGCATGTCTGCCAAGTCAATGTCGGAGAAGAGGGGAACCGTCAGATTGTCTGCGGTGCTCCAAATATTCGCGCAGGCATCAAGGTCATGGTGGCTTTGCCAGGTGCTCGCATTGCGGACAATTATAAGATTAAAAAAGGAAAAATCCGTGGCTTGGAGTCACTGGGCATGATCTGCTCTCTCAGTGAGCTTGGTATTTCTGATTCTGTCGTGCCAAAGGAATTTGCGGATGGCATTCAAATCCTGCCTGAAGAAGCAGTGCCGGGTGAGGAAGTCTTCTCTTATCTAGACTTGGACGATGAGATTATCGAGCTTTCTATCACGCCAAACCGGGCAGATGCTCTGTCTATGCGTGGGGTGGCTCATGAAGTGGCTGCGATTTATGACAAGTCAGTGCATTTCAAAGATTTTCCGCTGGTGGAGGATGAAAAGCAAGCAGCTGACAGTCTTTCAGTGGCCCTTGAGACAGAGAAAGCCCCTTATTACGCAGCTCGTATCTTGGAAAATGTCACCATTTCCCCAAGTCCTCAGTGGTTGCAAAATCTCCTCATGAACGAAGGAATCCGTCCGATTAACAATGTAGTGGACGTGACCAACTACATCCTGCTCTACTTTGGTCAGCCCATGCACGCCTTTGATTTGGATACTTTTGAGGGTGACCAGATTGTCGTGCGGGAAGCGCGTGCTGGTGAAAAACTGGTGACGCTGGACGGCGAAGAGCGCGAGCTGGAAGTTAGCGACCTAGTCATTACTGTGGCGGATAAGCCAGTGGCTTTGGCTGGTGTCATGGGCGGAGCAGCGACTGAAATCTCTGGCCAGTCCACTCGTGTTGTTCTGGAGGCGGCTGTTTTTGATGGTAAATCAATCCGCAAGACCAGCGGGCGCCTTAATCTTCGTTCTGAATCATCTTCCCGCTTTGAAAAAGGCATCAATGTAGCAACTGTTAATGAAGCTTTGGACGCGGCAGCAAGTATGATTGCGAACTTGGCAGGTGCAACTGTTCAGGCTGGTATCGTATCCGCTGGTAGCTTAGACACTAGTGATGTAGAAGTGGTGTCCAGTCTCGCGGATGTCAACCGTGTGCTGGGAACAGACTTGCTCTATACAGATATCGTTGATGTCTTCCGCAGACTTGGATTTGGCTTGTCAGGAAGTGCTGAACAGTTCACTGTCAGTGTACCTCGCCGTCGCTGGGATATTGCAATCGAAGCGGATCTCTATGAAGAAATTGCCCGCATTTACGGCTATGACAAATTACCAGCTAGCCTGCCAAAAGATGACGGGACTGCCGGTGAATTGACTGCAACGCAACAATTGCGTCGTCAAGTACGGACCTTAGCAGAGGGAGCTGGGCTGACAGAAATCATCACCTATGCTTTGACGACGCCAGACAAGGCGATTGAGTTCACTCTCAATCCTAGTAACTTGACTGAGCTCATGTGGCCGATGACAGTGGAGCGCTCCGTTCTTCGTCAGAACATGGTTTCTGGCATTTTGGACTCCCTAGCTTACAATGTAGCTCGTAAAAATAAGAATCTAGCTCTCTATGAGATTGGAAAAGTCTTTGAGCAGACTGGCAATCCTAAGGAAGAACTGCCAAATGAAATCAATAGCTTTGCCTTTGCTTTGACAGGTCTGGTTAATGAAAAAGACTTCCAGACCAAGCCAGTAGCAGTTGATTTCTTCTATGCTAAGGGTGTAGTGGAAGCACTCTTTGCTAAGTTAGGCTTGACAGCTGAGTATACGGCTAGCAGTCAGATTAAGAGCCTGCACCCTGGTCGGACTGCTTTGATCTCTATCAATGGCCAGCCTATCGGCTTTGTCGGCCAGGTCCATCCTGCGGCAGCCAAGGCTTACGATATTCCTGAAACTTATGTGGCTGAGCTCAATCTGTCTGCTATCGAAGAGCAGCTCCAGCCAGCACAGCCATTTACAGAAATCACTAAATTCCCAGCTGTCAGCCGTGATGTGGCACTCTTGCTCAAGGCTGAAATCACTCACCAAGAGGTCCTTGATGCTATCCAAGCAGCTGGTGTCAAGCGCTTGACAGATATTAAGCTCTTTGATATCTTCTCTGGGGACAAGCTGGGTGTCGGCCTCAAATCCATGGCCTACAGCCTGACTTTCCAAAATCCAGAATCTAGCCTGACTGACGAAGAAGTGGCTAAATACATGGAAAAAATCCAAAAATCATTGGAAGAAAATATCGGAGCAGAAGTACGGTAGTATAGATAAGAAGAAGCAGTCCTTTGGGGCTGCTTTTCTCAATGAATAGCGCTTTATAAAAGCCATCATTTATAGTATTCAAGCTTAACATAAAGGAAATTGCTATGGAAGATAAGAGAAATTATGTGGGATGAGCTTATTAGGATTTTTGCTTATCATCGGAGCAATTTAATCACTAAACAGCAGTGGTGAGAGCTATAGTAATGGCTTAGAACGGTTGAAATCCGAGCGAAAAGAAGAAAAATTACATGAGAGTCCGATGATAATCCAGAGAGCTAAAATGATGAATGGCTTAATTGATATACCTGAGGATGAAACCTTATAAGAAGAGCAGAAAAGGTTACAAGCTACTGTAGATTCTTATAATGCGCAATTGGGGTTTGAAAGGAAGCAAAAAAACGACAATCAATATGTAATTGATGTGAGCTATTGATTATGTCACAGCTCATCTGCTTGCTATCCGGACATTTTTCAGAGAGAATAGCAAATTCTTGACAAATGAGACAGACAAGTGTAGAATATAAATATAGACTACAAATGTAGAAAAAGGAGAAAGCGATATGACTATTTCAAAAAAAGCCTTTATCGGAATTCTATCTCTGACACTAGCAGTCCTATTAGCTGCTTGCTCAAGTAATGCGAATCAGGGAGGAAATACCACTTCGACCCAGTCTGAGCAAAACAAGACTTCGCAGTCATCAACTAGCTCTTCGACAGGATCTTCCTCTAGTCAGACTTCTTCAGCCAATGAAGGTCAGACTAGTAATCTAGACGGAAGCTATCAGGCAAGCGACTATGATGGTGACCAATATGTCCTAGAAATTAATGGTAAGACTGGTACTTGGACAGAAACCGAGGTAGATGGCAGTAAGGAAATTAAGCAGGTACAAGTAGATACAGCTAATCAAAGATTGATTGTCGGTGACGATGTTAAAAGCTATCGCCAAAATGGTAATCAGCTGATAGTAGACGAACTGGATGATGATCCAGATACTCTGACCTTTACCAAGCAGTAAGCCGTTTCTCAAACTGCTCTGGACAACAGGAGGAGCAGTGAAGATAGCGGATACTAAACGTATAAAAAAGAAACAAGATACGTTTCAGTCTATGAGCTGAATCCATTACTTGTTTCTTTTTTTTATCCAATTTTCTTTAAGGACGTGTTTGTTCTCAATTACCTAATTCTGTCATTTCAATTTGCTTTTCAACTTCATCCAGAAAAACTTGGGTAGGAGCGGTGGGAGGGATGCGCTTTTTCCAGATAAGCTGGAGAGGGGCGACAGGGTGGTGCTTTCCAGAGGAAGAAAGACTAGATTGAAATTGAGTTGAATTGGAGGATATTTTTTAAGAAGAAGTAGGCTGGCATCTTTTCCTCTCTTTCTTGTATTTTTGTATGAAACTAGAGGTATATTTTCAAAAAAGTTTCAAAAAATTTCCAATATAAACAAAATCTTGCGTATAATTCCTATCTTTTGACTTTACTTTGTGGTATACTGGGTAAGTTGCAAGTAACTAAGTTGATTTTCAAAGAATGAGAACCAGCAACGCAGGTTGCAGATATACTAAAAGGATACAAAATATCCGGCTAATCAACGACCTATCATTCTCCTGAGAATTAGCTAATGCTTAGAGATTATTAGCCTTTTGACTGATTTTCAAAGAGTAAAAATGCCTTATAAGGTGGCTTCGCACCGCCTTTAGAAAGAAGAAGAACATTGAAATTTAATGAATTACATTTATCTGCTGAATTGTTAGCAGAGATTGAAAAAGCTGGCTTTGTAGAAGCGAGCCCTATTCAAGAACAGACGATTCCACTTGCCATGGCAGGTAAGGATGTCATTGGTCAGGCTCAGACAGGGACAGGAAAGACAGCAGCCTTTGGCTTCCCAACTCTGGAAAAGATTGATACAGATAATCCTGCGGTGCAGGCTCTGATTATCGCTCCGACCCGTGAATTGGCTGTGCAGAGTCAGGAAGAACTCTTCCGCTTTGGTCGCAGCAAGGGTGTCAAGGTACGTTCTGTCTATGGTGGCTCTAGTATTGAAAAGCAAATCAAGGCCCTAAAATCAGGTGCGCATATTGTCGTAGGAACGCCTGGCCGTCTCTTGGATTTGATTAAGCGCAAGGCTCTTAAGCTGAATCAGATTGAAACTCTGATTTTGGACGAAGCGGACGAAATGCTTAACATGGGCTTTTTGGAAGACATTGAGTCGATCATTTCACATGTACCAGAAGAACGTCAGACCTTGCTCTTTTCAGCGACCATGCCGGATGCTATCAAGCGCATCGGTGTTAAGTTTATGAAGGAGCCTGAGCATGTCAAGATTGCGGCTAAAGAGCTGACGACGGAGCTGGTAGATCAGTATTATATCCGTGTCAAGGAAAATGAAAAATTTGACACCATGACCCGCCTGATGGACGTGGAGCAGCCAGAGCTGTCAATCGTCTTTGGCCGGACCAAGCGCCGGGTGGATGAGCTGACTCGTGGCCTGAAAATCCGTGGTTTCCGAGCAGAGGGTATCCATGGTGATTTGGATCAAGGCAAGCGCCTTCGCGTTCTGCGCGACTTTAAAAACGGCAATCTGGATGTCTTGGTTGCGACAGATGTGGCTGCGCGTGGTTTAGATATTTCTGGTGTGACCCATGTCTACAACTACGATATTCCTCAGGATCCAGAAAGCTATGTTCACCGGATTGGTCGGACTGGTCGTGCTGGTAAGTCAGGTCAGTCTATTACTTTCGTAGCACCAAATGAAATGGGTTATCTGCAGATTATCGAAAATCTAACCAAGAAGCGCATGAAAGGCCTCAAGCCAGCGACTGCGGAAGAAGCTTTCCAAGCTAAGAAAAAAGTTGCCCTTAAGAAGATTGAACGTGATTTTGCGGATGAAAGCATTCGCTCTAACTTTGAGAAATTTGGCAAGGATGCTCGCAAGTTGGCAGCAGAATTCAGTCCAGAAGAGCTGGCTATGTATATCCTCAGCCTAACGGTGCAAGATCCAGATACTCTTCCTGAAGTAGAAATTGCCCGTGAAAAACCATTGCCATTTAAGCCATCTGGTGGCGGCTTTGGCGGCAAAGGGAAGAGCGGCCGTGGCAACGGTCGTCGAGGCGACCAAGGCCGTGAGCGTCGTGGGAGACGTGAGGACCGAGATGGTGGCCGTCGTGACTTTAAACGTAAGTCAAACAAGAACAGTCGTGATTTCGAGAGTAAAGGAAATGAACGGCCACACCGTACTTCCAGCGAAAAGAAAACCGGATTTGTCATCCGTAACAAGGGTGACAAATAATGGATGCTTGTCGGCTGTAGTGACTAACATTCCCATGCTAGCAGTAGGAGGGCGAATATCGCTCTCTTTTTGCTTTGAAAAAAATTTGTGAATTTTGCTTTATTTACAATCATTCTTAATAGTAAACTTTTTTCAGTCGTGGTATAATGGAATGAGATTATTAATGGTATGTATGGAGTTGAATATATGATGAACCAACAGAATGAAAAGTATTATCAGGAAGTGACAGAACATCTGCGAATGAAGGGTGTTCGGCTTACTGAAACCAGAAAAGCAGTTATTGCTTTTATTATTAATAGCAGTGATCATCCTAGTGCCGAGATGATTTATCAGGCTTTGTTGCCAGAATTTCCGCACATGAGTTTGGCGACTGTCTACAATAATCTTAAAGTTCTGATTGATGAGGGATTTGTGGCAGAGCTTAAAGTCCGTAATGATACAACGACTTACTTTGATTTTATGGGACATCAGCATCTCAATGTGATTTGTGAAAAATGCGGTCGTATTGCTGATATGGACCTTAATTTACCGGATGTCAAAGAGGAAGTTGAAAAACAAACTGGCTATCGAATTACCAATGCTCAGACAACAGTTTATGGAATTTGTCCAGTCTGTCAGGAGCAAATTGCTCAAGCGGGATAAAATTGAAAAGAAGTTCATTTTGAAACTTCTTTTTTTGTTTAGGAAAGATTTTCTTTGCCTAGCTTATTCATTTGTGAATTTTTTATGTTTCTCTTACTTAGACTAGCTTTTTAACGAAAAATTTTGTAAAATAGAATAGATAAACGAGGACAACCTCGGAAAATAAAAGGAGAACTTCTAATGGTAAAATTAGTTTTTGCTCGCCATGGTGAGTCTGAATGGAACAAAGCAAACCTCTTCACTGGTTGGGCTGATGTAGACCTTTCTGAAAAAGGAACCCAACAAGCAATCGACGCTGGTAAGTTGATCAAAGAAGCGGGAATTGAGTTTGATATTGCTTTCACATCAGTATTGACACGTGCTATTAAAACAACTAATTTGGCTCTTGAATATTCAGACCAACTTTGGGTACCAGTTGAAAAATCATGGCGCTTGAACGAACGTCACTATGGTGGTCTGACTGGTAAAAACAAAGCCGAAGCAGCAGAACAATTTGGTGACGAGCAAGTTCACATTTGGCGTCGTTCTTATGATGTCTTGCCTCCAGATATGGCCAGAGATGATCAATATTCAGCGCACAGCGATCGCCGTTATGCTAATCTTGATGACACAGTAGTACCAGATGCTGAAAACTTGAAAGTTACTTTGGAACGTGCTCTTCCTTTCTGGGAAGATAAAATTGCTCCAGCTCTTAAAGATGGTAAAAATGTCTTCGTTGGTGCACACGGAAACTCTATCCGCGCTCTTGTAAAACACATCAAACAATTGTCTGATGATGAAATCATGGGAGTAGAAATTCCAAACTTCCCTCCTCTTGTATTTGAGTTTGATGAAAAATTAAACGTAGTAAAAGAATACTATCTTGGAAAATAAGAAGTACAAAGTCCTGCCAAGCAGGGCTTTTTAAGTCTGTTCGAAGGCGGATTCGCCAGATTCATATTTGGAATTTTAAAAGTCTTGTGTAATTTGTTCCATTCATCAGTGGGGATTTGTGGTAAAATAAGAGTCAGAACATTTATATAAGAATGAGGAAAAGATGTCGAAGAGAAAATTTGATAGCCATTCAATCACGAGAAGATTGTACCTGCTGTTTGGAATCGTAGGGGTATTATTTTTGACCTTGATTGTTCGTCTGGGCTATATGCAAGTTATCAATCAGAAGTTTTATACGGATAAATTGGCTAAGGCCAGCAAAACAAGAATAACAACAAGCTCGGTCCGAGGGCAGATTTATGACGCTGCTGGAAATCCCTTGGTTGAAAATACAACGAAACAAGTAGTAACCTATACACGAGATAATAAAGCTACCGCTGGAGAAATTCGTGAGACAGCTCAAAAATTACTCAATTATGTCACAGTCAGTGATATAGCCGTGACTGATAGACAAGCAGTCGATTATTATCTGGCCGATAAGGACGTCTATCGCGAGGTCGTTGAAAAGCTGCCTAAAAATGAAAAATTTGATACCGATGGCAATCGTTTGGAAGAGTCAAAAATTTATAAGGCGGCAGTGGAAAGTATTGATCCGTCTAAATTGGGTTATACGGATGATGAAAAAAAAGCAATTATGCTCTTCAGCCAAATGAATGCCATTTCAAACTTCTCAACGGGAACTATTCAGACGGATACATTGTCAACAGAGCAGATTGCGATTTTAGCTTCAAGTGAAAAAGACCTTCCGGGAATTAGCATTTCAACAAGCTGGGACAGGAAAGTATTGGACACTTCTCTTGCGTCAATCGTGGGGAATATTTCCACAGAGAAAGCCGGTCTGCCGGTAGAAGAGGTAGATGAATATCTTAAGAAGGGCTACTCTCTAAATGATCGAGTGGGGACTTCCTATCTTGAAAAGGAGTATGAATCGACCCTCCAAGGGAAGCGAGCTGTAAAAGAGATTCATCTCAATAAAAACGGCAATATGGAAAGTGTAGAAAAAATTTCAGACGGCAGTAAGGGAGATAATCTGAAGCTGACTATTGATTTATCTTTCCAGCAGGGAGTTGAAGATATCCTCAAAAGTGCCTTTAATACCGAGTTGAGCAGCGGAAATGCGACTTATTCTGAAGGAGTTTATGCCGTTGCTATGGATCCAGATACGGGCTCTATTCTAGCTCTAGCTGGTGTCAAGCACGATTTGGAAACGGGCGATGTCTCTGCGGATGCTTTAGGGACCATTACCAATGTTTTTGTTCCTGGATCGGTCGTCAAAGCGGCCACTTTGACTGCTGGTTGGCAGTACGGAGCTATTTCTGGTAATCAATCCTTGGTCGATCAGCCGATTACCTTTGCGGGCTCTGCTCCGATTAATTCTTGGTTTACGTCCTTTGGTTCTCGCTCCATTACGGCGGTTGAGGCGCTGGAGTATTCATCGAATACTTATATGGTTCAGCTTGCTCTGAATATGTTAGGGACTCCCTACACTCCGAATATGGCATTAAGTTCAGATAATCTTGATACCGCGATGGAAAAGCTGCGCTCTGTTTTTGCAGAATATGGCTTAGGGGCATCAACGGGCATCGACTTGCCTAATGAATCAACAGGTTATATTCCAAAAGATTTCACAGTAAGTAATTACATTACCAATGCTTTCGGTCAGTTTGACAACTACACACCTCTTCAGCTCGCTCAGTATGCTGCGACGGTTGCCAATAATGGGAAACGGGTGGCTCCGCATCTGGTAGAAGGGATTTATGGCAATAATGAGCAAGGCGGACTGGGAGACCTGATTGAGAAAAAGGAAACAAAAGAACTGAATCAGGTGAATATTTCTGCGGAAAATATGGCTCTTTTAAAACAAGGTTTCTATCAGGTAGTGAATGGAGGGAGTGGTTTAACAACTGGCCGTACGATTGCGCAGGGTGCGACGGTCTCCATCAGTGCTAAAACGGGGACGGCTGAAACCTACGTCAATGGTGGCACATCCGCCATCAACACCAATGTCGTATCCTATGCACCAAGCGGCAGTCCTAAAATAGCTGTGGCTGTAGTCTTTCCACATAATACTGACCTTTCCTCAACGGTCAGCCACAGTATCACTCGTGATATTATCAATCTTTATAACCAACAGCACCCTATGAATTAGAAAGGAAAAGCAGTAGAATTTGCTGATTATTTTACTGCTCAACGATTACCATTATGCTTTATCCAACCCCTATCGCTAAGTTAATTGACAGTTTTTCCAAGCTGCCGGGTATCGGCATCAAGACGGCTACTCGTTTGGCCTTTTATACCATCGGGATGAGTGACGATGATGTCAATGAATTTGCCAAAAATCTACTTGCTGCCAAGCGCGAGCTGACTTACTGCTCCATCTGTGGTAATCTGACGGACGATGATCCCTGTGCCATCTGTACAGATCAAACGCGCGATCAGACTGTGATCCTCATCGTTGAGGATAGCCGCGATGTGTCTGCCATGGAAAATATCCAAGAATACCACGGCCTTTATCATGTTCTTCATGGCCTTATTTCCCCTATGAATGGGGTAGGACCAGATGATATCAACCTCAAGAGTCTCTTGACTCGCTTGATGGACAGCCAAGTGATGGAAGTGATTGTGGCAACCAATGCAACGGCTGACGGAGAAGCGACTTCTATGTATATTTCTCGTGTGCTCAAGCCTGCAGGTATCAAGGTGACTCGTCTGGCCCGCGGACTGGCTGTGGGCGCTGATATTGAATACGCAGATGAAGTGACCCTGCTCCGAGCGATTGAAAATCGGACAGAATTGTAAGATGAAAGAAAGATTTCCTGCTGAAAAACAGTTTTGGGAGTCTTTTTTCTATTCAAAAATGCAGGGAAATATGGTATACTGAAACAGTCTAAAAAGAAGATGGGGCAACCCAAAATGAACTTATAGCTAGAAATGTTAGGATAAGATAATGGTCAAACAAACCTTGATTTTACTATACGGTGGCCGCAGTGCGGAGCGAGAAGTTTCAGTCTTGTCGGCTGAGAGTGTCATGCGAGCTGTCAACTATGACAAATTTTCTGTCAAGCCTTATTTCATCACAAAAGCTGGCGATTTTATCAAAACGCAGGAATTCACAGAAAAGCCGTCTGCAGATGAAAAGCTCATGACCAATGAAACGGTTGATATTTCACAGCAAGTGAAGCCAAGTGATATTTATCAGGACAATGCAGTTGTCTTTCCTGTTCTTCATGGACCAATGGGCGAGGATGGCTCTATTCAAGGCTTTCTTGAAGTGCTGCGGCTTCCTTATGTGGGCTGCAATATCTTGTCTTCAAGTGTTGCCATGGACAAAATTACCACCAAACGCATTCTGGAGTCTGCTGGAATCCCACAGGTGCCTTATGTAGCGGTGATTGAGGGAGAAAATCTCGCAGAAAAAATTGCCGAAATCGAAGAAAAATTGACTTATCCGATTTTTACCAAACCGTCTAATATGGGCTCTAGTGTGGGTATTTCCAAGTCTGAGAATCAAGAGGAGCTGCGGGCAGCATTGGATTTGGCCTTCAAGTACGATAGCCGTGTCTTGGTTGAGCAGGGAGTCAATGCGCGTGAGATTGAGGTTGGTCTCTTAGGAAATTATGCTGTCAAGAGCACCTTGCCAGGCGAAGTAGTCAAGGATGTAGCTTTCTACGATTACGAGGCCAAGTATATTGACAATAGGATTACCATGGATATTCCTGCAAAAATCTCGGACGAGGTTATTGCAGGAATGCGTACAAATGCTGAGACGGCCTTTCGAGCCTTGGGTGGACAGGGATTGGCGCGCTGTGATTTCTTCTATACAGAGGATGGCGACATTTTCCTCAATGAGCTCAATACCATGCCTGGCTTTACTCAATGGTCTATGTATCCTTTACTTTGGGAAAATATGGGGCTACCTTATTCCGATTTGATTGAGAAATTAGTAATTTTGGCTCAGGAAGCCTTCGAAAAACGCGAAGCTCACCTGCTTTAAGAAGATAAAATAGGGAGTGGAAGGCTAAGCTTAGTTTCGTTGAACAGGGCTTTACTTTCACTCTTTCTTTTAGGAGAAGAAATGAAATTAACTTTGCATGAAATCGCTTCTGTATTGGGGGCTAAAAATGATGTGTCAGGTTTTGAAGATGTAGCTTTAAACAAAGCTGAATTTGACAGCCGTTTGATTGAGGTGGGAGATCTTTTTATCCCGCTTAAGGGGGCGCGTGACGGCCATGATTTTATCGTGACAGCTTTTTCTCAAGGTGCTGCAGCTACCTTGTCTGAGCGTCCAGTGGAAGAAGGACCGTATATTTTGGTCGATGATGTGCTGGCGGCTTTTCAGCGCTTGGCTCAATATTATCTGGAAAAGACAGCCGTAGATGTGCTCGCTGTGACAGGCTCCAATGGGAAGACTACAACCAAGGATATGCTGGCTCAGCTATTGGCTACTCGCTATAAAACCTATAAAACCCAAGGGAATTATAATAATGAAATCGGCCTGCCCTACACGGTGCTCCACATGCCCGATGATACAGAAAAGCTAGTTCTGGAAATGGGGCAGGACCACTTGGGAGACATCCATCTTCTGTCTGAAATTGCTAAGCCGAAAACAGGCATTGTGACCTTGATTGGCGAAGCTCACTTAGAATTTTTCGGAAGTCGTGCTGAGATTGCCAAAGGCAAGATGCAGATTGCGGATGGCATGAAGAAAGGTGGTCTGCTCTTGGCTCCGGCTGATAAGATCGTCAATGATTTTCTGCCAGACCAGCAAAAAGTGATTCGCTTTGGTCCCGATGCAGATATTTTCTTGACTCGATTAGAGGAGCGCAAGGACAGCCTGACCTTTGAAGCAAATTTTCTGGAACAGGCGATTGACTTGCCTGTGACTGGCAAATACAATGCGACCAACGCCATGATTGCGTCTTACGTAGCTTTGCAGGAGGGGGTCAGTGAGCAGGCGGTTCGTCAGGCTTTTGCCCAGCTAGAGCTGACTCGTAATCGAACCGAGTGGAAGAAGGCGGCTAATGGAGCCGATATCCTGTCAGATGTCTACAACGCCAATCCAACAGCCATGCGCTTGATTCTTGAGACCTTCTCAACGATTCCAGCTAGTCAGGGAGGCCGCAAGGCTGCAGTATTAGCCGATATGAAGGAGCTGGGAGCTGACTCCAAGCTGATGCACGGAGCCATGATTACCAGTCTCAACCCTGAGATTATTACTGACCTTTTCCTCTATGGAGAGGATATGGAAGCCCTCTATGTCTACGCTCGGGAGATCTACCCACCAAATCGGGTGCATTATTTTGTTAAAAATGCTGACAAGGATCAGTTTGAAGATTTGACCAAGACTGTTACGACTTGGTTGCAATCAGCCGACCAAATCTTGCTCAAGGGCAGTAATTCGATGAAGTTGGATAAACTAGTGGAGGTATTGGAGCATGGAGACAACTGATGTTGCTTTGATTCTCCAGCGACTGCTGGCGATAACGGATACAGGTCTGTCTTTTGCTGCCAGTGACTTTGATCGAGAACGCTATGCGGATATCAGAGATAATCTAAATCAGCTGCTAAGCGAGACCAGCCATCTGGATCAAGAGGAACTTTCTAACTTGCTCCGACCGACAGATTTTTATGCGACTCCTTTGGTCGATGTCCGAGCTTTTATCGTTCAGCAGGGCAAGATTTGTCTAGTACGAGGACAGCAAGAGGAGACATGGGCTCTGCCAGGTGGTTTCTGCGAAGTTGGTTTTTCCCCAAAAGAGAATGTACTAAAAGAAATTCAGGAAGAAACGGGATTTCAAGCTAGCGTAGTACGCTTGCTGGCTGTCTTTGATAGCAATAAATTTCAGCCACAAAGCAAGCAGTATGTTAAGCTCGTGTTTGAATGTCGGCTGGAAGAGGGAGATTTTCAGCCCAATTTAGAAATCTCAGAACTGAATTTCTTTGACCCGCAGAATTTGCCTCTTTTATCTGAGAAAAGGATAACAAAAGAGCAGATGCAGCTTCTCTGGGAAATCTATCAGGGCAAACGAGAACAATACTTAGATTAGATTAGAACAGTATGCAATATCTAGCCTTGCTGCGCGGTGTCATGCCGACGGGGCCGAATAGGATACCCAAGATGAGTGAATTGGTAGAGATTTTGGAAGCTTCTGGTCTGCGCAGTGCTTCAACCTATATCCAGTCGGGCAATATCCTTTGCGAAATAGATTTATCCGCTGAGGCTTTAGCCAATCAGATTCACCAAAGTATTCTTCAGCAAATTGGAGCCAACCTGTCGGTTGTTATTAAGAAGAAAGCTGATTTAGATTAGAATTGGTGATTGCTGAAAATCCATTTCCTGCAGCCTGTAATCTTTCTAGGATCCATCTGATCTTTACCAATCATGAGCTCGACAGGCAGAAGTTGGCAAAGATTCAAAGTCTAGCATTTGAGGGCGAGATATTTGAGAGGGGCTCGAGCTGCCTTTATAAGTACTTACCACGAGATGCTGCGAAAAAGAAGCTAAATAATAATTTTTTAGAAAAGAAATTAGGAATCGTTGCTACGACCAGAAAGCTTAGTGTCGTTAAAAATTTATTTATTAGGATGAAAGATTGACAAATGAATTTACTAGATTTTTTTACTAGTCACAAAACAGAACCGCCTATGATGACGCCGTTCGCCTATATTCTGATGATGGTCGGATTGGTGTCTGTCATCTATCTAGCGATCCGTTTTTTTGAGCGAAAGAAAATGCAGACTTTTTTCAGAATCGCTCAAATTGTGCAATTGGTATTTTTATACGGCTGGTATTTGGCCATTCAGGAGCCTCTATCTGAGAGTCTTCCCCTGTACCATTGCCGGATTGCCATGTTTGCCGTTTTGCTTTTACCAGATAAAGTCCCTTACAAGCAATATTTTGCTCTGCTGGGAGTATTTGGTCCGATCTGCGCGATTGTTTATCCGATTTTGGACCCCTATCCATTTCCGCATGTCACCCTCTTTTCATTTTTCATCGGGCATTTTGCACTTTTGGGCAATTCAATTATTTACTTGATGAAGAACTATGATAGTCTGAGGCTGTCCTATCGTCGCATTGTGGAAATTACTTTTGGCTTAAATTTCTTGATTTTAATTGCAAATATCGCAACCGGCGGTGACTACGGTTTCTTAAAGAATCCTCCTTTGGTGGGAGATCACGGTATGCTTGGTAATTATCTTAATGTATCTTTGGTTTTAGCGACTGCCTTACTCCTATTTTCCTATTTCTTTAAAGGAATGAGAGAAAAACAAGCAGAGAGACTGACTCAATAAGAACCTGTATTCATACTTTTGCCAAATCAAGATTGATCTCACTCCTAATCTAGGGAAAATCTTACGATACCTGAGTTAATTGAACATAGCTGACGAGATATACTAAAAAGATAAAGCTTCTTGACGCAGTCGTTTTTGTGGAGACTTTTCAAAGCTTAAATGTTTTGCAAAAGGAGACCGTTAGTTGAATAAAACAGGTTTTAGAATTAGAAAGGAAACCAGATGCATCATTTTTTGACGACCAACCAAACTGAGCCACCCTTTATTTCCGCTTTGGCCTACTCTTTGATGATGGCGCTGCTTTTGCTGTCTATCTATGCGACGATAAAGTACCACAAGAACGCGACTTTTATCAAAAGTATGAAAATCCTTCAGCTGTTTCAGCTGGGTCTTCTTTACAGCTGGTATGTGGGTTTTCAGCTTCCCTTGGCGAATAGTTTGCCCCTGTACCATTGCCGTTTGGCTATGTTTGCAGTGGTTTTTCTGCCAGACAAATGGCGCAGCAAGCAGTATTTTGCTCTTTTAGGAGCCAGCGGAGCGCTCTTTGCTTTAGGTTATCCCGTCTTTGACCCCTATGATTTTCCACATATCACCAGCTTTTCTTTCTTGATTGGTCACTATGCCCTTTTGGTCAACTCCCTGCTGTACTTGCTGAATCACTATGACAAGACCCAGCTCAAGAAGTATATGATTGTCCTCTACACTTTTGGTCTCAATGCCTTCCTTGTCGGTGTCAATCAGATGACAGGGGGCAATTACGGTTTACTCGCTCGACCTCCCTTTATCAGTGAGTACAGCCTTTTAGTAAAATATCTAGCTGTGTCGATTATTTTGTCAGCCGCCCTGATACTCTTTGATGCATTATTTAAAAAACGGTGGAAAAAACAGTTAGAACTCATCTAAAATCGAATTATTTCAAATTTGTAGCTCCTGTCAAGTTCATTTGGCAGGATTTTTCCTTTATTTTGCCCAATGTCAAAAAAATTTGCTAGATTTTAGGCAAGAAAAGAGTAAAATGAAGGTAGAAAGATGGGAGAAGGGTAATGGAAATTGGCAAAAAATTAAAAAAAGCGCGGCAAATGTGTGGCATGACACAGGAAAGTGTCGCAGAAGAATTAAATGTTTCAAGACAAACTATCTCAAATTGGGAAACAGAAAAATTTTATCCGGATATTTTATATGTCTTACAACGAAGCGACTTGTATCAGGTTAGCTTGGACGAATTGCTGAAAGGAGATGAGAGCATGATTCAGCACTTGGAAGATTCGACCAATACTGTCAAGAGTAATCGAAAGATTTTACTGGCCTTTTTATGTAATATTTGTCTGTTATTTCTGTTCTTTATTTTTATTATTCCCATCTCTAAAAGTTATCTGCTGACCTTGTTGGCAGTAGCGCTAGTCATCAGCACGACTGGCTATATCTTGGTGCAGATTATTCGAAAAATATAGGAGGTTTTATCATGACTTGGTATGTATGGACCTTGATTGGTTTGCTTGTAGTGACAAATGGACTGTTTGTGTATCAATTGTTTAAGTTGGTTGAATTAGACGCTTCCATTCGTGGAATGAAATACCCGAAATTTTGGGCTTTCTTAACAACTGGTGGGCAAAGAGGAGAAGACTTGATCCTCTATCTCTTAAAACGGAACAAGGCCATTTTTTCCATGACAGCAGAAGAAAAAGAAGAGCTGGAAACTAGGAAATACCGCCTGCTCTATTTACTGGGTTTAATCTTAATCTTTGTAATTTTCCTCTTTAGCAGTGTCATTGTCAGATTTTAATGGAAATTTTATTGACAGAAAGGAAAGAATCGCCTTTTCAGACGATTCTATTTTTTGAGATTAGTGACATTGGTGTTCTGATAGTCTTGAGAAATTAGTTGAGTTTGAGTAGAAAAATAGAGCTTTTAGAGTACAGGCTATTTTAGAAGAGTATTTGGTATAAATTTATAGGTTATAGCAGTTTTATAGATTAGAGATTCTTGCTTTGCAGAAGTTCTGGTGATTTCCTGCTGTGGGCAATGAATATTATTTTTGCATTCTAAACCGATATTTGGTATAATAGATTACTGTCTTGGGGTCGTTACGGATTCGACAGGCATTATGAGGCATGTTTTGCGACTCATCTAGCGGATGTAAAACGCCAGTTAAATATAACTGCAAAAAATAACAATTCTTACGCTTTAGCTGCCTAAAAAACAGCCAGCGTGACCTGATTCGGATTGCTTGTGTCTGATGACCGGTCTTATTATGAGCAAGCTACGGTAAAATTAAGTCTAGGGTTTTTACAAGAGATTGATAGACTCGCTTAGCTTGGGCTTGAGCCATGTGTCAAAGCTAAGTTAAATGAAGACATGGCCTATGGTCGTAGGCAAATATGTTGGCAGGTGTTTGGACGTGGGTTCGACTCCCACCGGCTCCATTGGGATATGTAAAAGAGGTTTTGACATATGAGCTTTTTTGAAAAAATTTTTGGTAAAAACCAAGAAAATCAGCTACAAACTGAGGAAGCTCCCGTTGTTTTAGAGGAAGTTCCAAATGAATGGGGCTCTTTTTCAACTCTTATTGATGACCAAGTAGCTAGTATCCGTTTGAATCTTGCTCTGGCTCAAGCAGCTCCCTATGCTCAGTATTCTTATGCCATGCGTTTGAAAATCGCCTTGCTGGATGTGGAATCTGAAACAAAATTTCCGACAAATAATGAATTTCTGAAGTTAAATGCGATTGAAGACGCGCTGTCAGAGGCTTTATTTGATATTTCCGGAATCTATGTAGGAACAGTTATTACGGACGGACACATTGAATATTACTATTATTTAAGAGATAAGCAGAGCCATGTTGCTGCTATTTCTCGTGTGATGAAGGAGTTTCCTGATTATCAATATAGTTCGGCAACTTTGGTAGATCCTGAGTGGAACCAATATTTTGAATTTCTTTATCCAAATGAATATGAATATCAGACAATTCTGAATCAGCGCATTTGGTATGAATTAGAAAAAAGCGGCGATCATCATGATCAAATTCGTGAAATAAACCATTGGATTTGTTGCACATCTGAGGAGACGCAGGCAGAATTGATACTAGAAGTTGAAAAGCTAGCCTATACTCTTGTTTCAACAGATAAATTGCAGGATTCTACAAGACCCTATCAGATTCAGATTTCTCGCTTGGATGATACTGAGTTATCTCATCTCAATCCAAATGTTTGGGAATTAGTAGAAATTTCAAAAAAATATGGTGGAAAGTATAGCGGCTGGAGCTGTAATGTGGTATAATGGATAAAGTTTTGGGAAAGCTCGTCTTTCTCTTTTATGGAAGATTACTCAAGAGGCTTAAGAGGCTGTGTTGGAAACGCAGTAGGCGTGTAAAAGCGTGCGTGGGTTCGAATCCCATGTCTTCCGTTGTATGTCAAGAAACGCCGTGGGGCGTTTTTTTGGGCTCTTTGTCAACTGTAGTGGGTTGATGTCAGCTAACATCTGGAGAGGACCGAATTGGTTCTCTCCTTTTTGATATTCAAAGTGATGAGAATTCTAGTTTTGAAGTTTTCAAAATTCCGAAAGCCA
>NZ_CABPTS010000026.1:0-26860 GCF_902460385.1 Streptococcus sp. Marseille-P7376 | reverse complement strand
AATTCAGAAAGTTAAGTGACGATAGCCTAGGAGATACACCTGTACCCATGCCGAACACAGTAGTTAAGCCCTAGAACGCCGGAAGTAGTTGGGGGTTGCCCCCTGTGAGATATGGAAGTCGCTTAGCAGGATAGGAAGTGTTAGTACTTCCTTTTTGGGAGTTTAGCTCAGCTGGGAGAGCATCTGCCTTACAAGCAGAGGGTCAGCGGTTCGATCCCGTTAACTCCCATATAGGTCCCGTAGTGTAGCGGTTATCACGTCGCCCTGTCACGGCGAAGATCGCGGGTTCGATTCCCGTCGGGACCGTTTCAATTGTAGGAAATGCAATTGAATGTTGCGGATGGATTAAGTGTCACTTAAGTCCTATTTGACAACTCTATAAAGACTCGTTAGCTCAGTTGGTAGAGCATTTGACTTTTAATCAAAGGGTCACTGGTTCGAGCCCAGTACGGGTCATATAAGCGGGTTTGGCGGAATTGGCAGACGCACCAGATTTAGGATCTGGCGCTTTAGGGCGTGGGGGTTCAAGTCCCTTAACCCGCATGAAGAATAGAAGTGAGCCGGCTTAGCTCAGTTGGTAGAGCATCTGATTTGTAATCAGAGGGTCGCGTGTTCAAGTCATGTAGCCGGCATTTTTTTATACAGATGCGAACGTAGTTCAGTGGTAGAACACCACCTTGCCAAGGTGGGGGTCGCGGGTTCGAATCCCGTCGTTCGCTTTGAGGCCGGGGTGGCGGAACTGGCAGACGCACAGGACTTAAAATCCTGCGATTGGCAACGATCGTACCGGTTCGATTCCGGTCCTCGGCATGAGAGTTTAAAAGAGCACCCTTAGCTCAACTGGATAGAGTACCTGACTACGAATCAGGCGGTTAGAGGTTCGACTCCTCTAGGGTGCATAAAAGTTTGATTTTTTTGACTTTTATGTTATAATGTATTTAGTATGATGAAGAGCACCCTTAGCTCAACTGGATAGAGTACCTGACTACGAATCAGGCGGTTAGAGGTTCGACTCCTCTAGGGTGCATATTAGAACGAAGTCTCATGACTCCGTTTTTAGATTGTTCTCGGGAAGTAGCTCAGCTTGGTAGAGTACTTGGTTTGGGACCAAGGTGTCGCAGGTTCGAATCCTGTCTTCCCGATACTAGTTTTTTTGGCTCTTTGTCAACTGTAGTGGGTTAACGAAAAGTCATACTCTGGAGAGGACCGAATTGGTTCTCTCCTTTTTGATATTCAAAGTGATGAGAATTCTAGTTCTAAAGTTGTCAAAGTTCCGAAAGCCAAAAGCGTTGCGCTTGATAACTTTGATGAGGTTGTTAGTGGCCTCTAGTTTTGCATTTGAGTAAGGGAGTTCAAGAGCGTTGATAATTTTATCTTTGTCCTTGAGAAAGGTTTTAAAAACAGTCTGAAAGATAGGATTTATACAAGCAATCCTTTCTTCAATGAGTCCAAAGAAATGCTCAGCTTGTTTCTCTTGAAAATGAAAAAGCAAGAGTTGGTAAAGATCATAGTGTTCTCTGAGTTCTTGAGAGTAAGAGAGTAGCTTTTCCAGAATCTCTTTGTTGGTCAAATGCATACGAAAAGTCGGACGATAAAAGCGTTTATCGCTGAGTTTTCGACTGTCTTGTTGAATGAGTTTCCAGTAGCGTTTCAATGCTTTGTATTCATGCGATTTTCGATCCAATTGATTCATGATTTGAACACGAACACGACTCATAGCCCGGCTGAGATGTTGCACAATGTGAAAGCGATCGAGGACGATTTTAGCGCATGGAAAAAGTTGTCTAGCCAAGTCATAGTAGGGACTAAACATGTCCATGGTAATGACTCTAACGCCGTTTCGGACCTGTCTGGAATAGCGCAGAAAGTGATTGCGAATCGTTGCTTGAGTCCGTCCATCTAGGATAGCTAGGATCTTTCTGGAATCGAAATCCTGTGCAATGAAGCTCATCTCTATCTGCCGATTGAAACAGTCACTTCCCTGACTGTTTCCACATCCCAGCTCATGTGTTCTGGAAGGTAGTTAAGGTCAGTTTTGAACTTGAATTCTTTCAATTTACGAATGACGGTGGAAGTAGAGACAGCCAAGTTTTCAGCGATAGCTGTCATAGGGACTTTGTCGATTAGTTTTTGAGCGATTTTCTGCTTGACGATGGTTGCGATTTGGTGATTCTTCTTGACTAAGGACGTTTCAGCGACAGCTACTTTCCCGCAATCTTGACAGCGGAAACGTCGTTTCCTTAGACGAATCAATGTCTTGTATCCCGCGCACTCTAGATAGGGAATTTTCGATTCTTTCTGGAAGTCATATTTAGCCATTTTTCCTTGGCAGTGAGGGCATTTAGGTGCGGGATAATCTAGCTTAGCGAGGATTTCTTTATGAGTCCCCGAGTCCTTGTAATCTAGAATGATGATATTTTTGTCTTTGATTTCCAGTAAGTTTGTGGTAAAATTTAATTGTTCCATAAGATTCTTTCTAATGATGGTTTCGTTGCTTTTCATTATAGGTCTTATGGGACTTTTTTTCTACAACAAAATAGGCTCCATAATCCCTGCGGTGGATTTACCCACTACAGAAATTATAGAGCCGTTTTAGATCATCGACTGATTCAAATGTTTCTTTAAAAACCATAGAACATTTTAGATTTAAGTATTCTAGCTCTTTTGCAATCCACTAAGTTGACTAAGAGCCCAAATAAAAAGGAAGAGTAAACTTCCCTGAGAGATAGCAAATCCGCCCAACTGAGGTTGAGCAGATTTTAGCATCTCGATAGAGCAGATGCTTTTATTTATGCATAAGGATGTATGAGTTGTCTCATGCTCCCTACTTATCCAATTTTTTGATAGACTAGAAAATGCTCTGTTAAAGACCACGGATTGATGATCTTTATTATAAAATGAATATCTTTTTTTGTCATGGCTTGACAGTCTCACTTCTGGAAGGTAGTGAGCTTTTGGAAGTGTCTAATAATCAAGTCTACTACGAATCTTAGATAATTTATTCTTTTGTTTGTGGTTTAAAGAAGGCTTTATATAGCGCTCGGATAGCAGCTTTTTCTTGTTCTTTATTGACTACGAACATGATAGATACTTCACTTGAGCCTTGGGACATCATTTGAATGTTGATATTATTTTCTGAAAGAGCTTTGGTTGCGGTAGCTGTAACCCCAATATGGCTTTTCATTTTTTCACCGACAATCATGATAATGGAAAGGTCGTGTTCAATTTCTGCATGATCAACCTCTGCTTTTTGGATAAGCTGGCGAAGGATTTCTTCCTCTTTGATAGGGGTCAATTCGCGCTCGCGCAAGATGATGGAGAGGTCGTCAATTCCTGTAGGCATGTGCTCCCAGCCAATGTTCAAATCTTCTAGGATTTGGAGAACCTGTCTACCAAAGCCGATTTCTCGGTTCATGAGATATTTAGACATATTGATACTTACAAAGCCTGCATCACCAGCAATCCCGACGACAGGTAAATGTTCCTTGCTATGTTTATGAACAATTTGCGTTCCAGGATGTTCAGGATTGTTAGTGTTTTTGATAACCAGTGGAATTTTACCACGGTAAGTAGGAAGCAGGGCCTCATCATGGAGAACAGTAAAGCCAGCATAGGCTAATTCCCGCATTTCACGGTAGGTCAGTTCAGGAATGGAATGTGGTTTGTGGACGATGCCAGGATGGGCTGCGAAAATCCCATCAACATCAGTAAAGTTTTCATAGATATCTGCTTTGACACCTGCAGCAATGATAGAACCTGTAATATCAGAACCACCACGAGAAAATGTGCAGATTTGTCCATCGCGGGTAACTCCGAAAAATCCTGGAATGACAAGAACTTCTTCGGAGTTGTTTAATTCCTCTATTTTATCATAGCTATATGGAAGAATTCGGGCATTACCCGGCTCACTGGAAACAAAAAGTCCAGCTTCTCTTGGATGTACATAGCGAGCAGGAACTCCGTTTTGGTTGAAGAAAGCTGCAATTAATTTTGCATTATTATCCTCACCAGCTGCAAGAAAAGTATCATATAGAAATTCATTCTCTTCAACTGGCAGAGTGGCTAATGAAACAATGTTTTTTGAAATTCTATCGAGAATAGTTGGCTTTAAATCTAGCTCCGCCACGATATCTGCATAACGGTTGATAATCCATTTTTGATGCAATGAAACATCATCACCAGCGATGTATGCACGATAGTATTTAATCAAAGCATCTGTGACTTTGGTATCAGAATCATTTCTTTTTCCTGGGGCTGATACAACAACGAATTGACGTTCTTTATCTGACTTAACAATATTTAACACTTTTTGTAATTGAGTTGCAGAAGCTAGTGAACTTCCGCCAAATTTTACAACTTTCATGGATGCTCCTCATATTTATTTTAAAAATTATAACAAAATTCTGAAAATTTTTCAATTCTTCTTTTTCAACCTCTAAAAGTAGTGAAGTTTGTGTAAATGACTTAACATCTGGTTATCATTTAAATTTATTTATTTTTTCTTTTCTTTCAAAATTATTTATGTTAGAATAGATACTGCATTATAATTTGATTATCAAATTATTTAATCACAAAATAAAATCGACTGAATATATCAAGTCGGGAATGGAGCTAGAATGACTTTCAATGGTATTCTTTACAAGGTAGCTGATGAAGTAGCGACCATTACTTTTAATCGTCCGGAAGTTTCAAACGGTTTTAATATTCCTATGTGTGAGGAAATTTTAGAAGCGATTGAACTTGCTGCAAATGATCAGGCGGTAAAATTTTTAGTCATCAATGCTAATGGGAAGGTATTTTCTGTCGGCGGTGACCTAGCTGAAATGCAAAGGGCTGTCAGTGCGGATGATATCCAATCCTTGGTCAAAATTGCAGAGCTGGTCAATGATATTTCCTTTGCCATGAAACGTCTACCGAAACCAGTTATCATGAGTGTGGACGGACCAGTTGCAGGGGCGGCTGTCAATATGGTCGTGGCTGCAGATTTCTGTATTGCGACAGAGAAATCTCGTTTTATCCAAGCCTTTGTCGGGGTCGGTCTGGCGCCAGATGCAGGTGGTCTTTACTTACTGACTCGGGCAATCGGTGTGACTCGGGCAACTCATTTGGTGATGACAGGGGAGGCTTTGACAGCAGAGAAGGCTTTGGAGTATGGCTTGCTCTATAAAGTCTGTGAGTCTGAAAAACTGGAAAAAACAACAGACCAACTTCTTAAAAAATTAAAACGTGGTTCGCTTAATTCCTATAGGGCCATGAAAGAAATGGTCTGGAAAAGTCTCTTCAGCGGTTGGAAAGAATATGCAGAGTTGGAGTTAGAACTGCAGAAATCCCTTGCGTTCACCGAGGACTTTAAAGAAGGTGTTCAAGCCTATACTGAAAAGCGTAGACCTAAGTTTAGAGGGAAATAGACGAAAATTGGCAAGGTTTACATCCCAAGAGTAATTATAAAAAATTATTTGATTTTCAAAATAATTTTCAAAAAGGCTTGCAAATTATTTTGATATCTGATAAAATTTGAATGCCAAAGTATTTTTTAAGGAGGTGTGGTTTTTGAATTTCCAGCTAGTAAATGATTATTTAACATCGATTTTTAACAATGTCTTGGTCATTGAAGAGTCCAGCCTCCGAGGCAGTCGTTTTAAAGATGTCTCTATTAAAGAAATGCATACGATTGATGTTATTGGCTCCACTCCAAATGCAACTCCAAGTGATATTTCAAGAGAATTAATGGTTACTTTGGGGACTGTCACCACCAGTTTGAATAATTTAGAGCGGAAAGGGTATATCGAACGTCGACGCTCAGAAATTGATCGCCGCGTAGTTCACCTGAATCTGACTAAAAATGGTCGGCTTTTGTATCGCCTTCATAAACGTTTTCATAATCGGATGGTCATGCAGGTGGTTGAAGGAATGAGTTCGGAAGAAAGAAAAGTGATGCAAAAAGGTCTGCATAACTTATATAATTTTTTAGAGGAGCTGAAATGATGAACTACGCAAAGATTAGCCAAACTGCGCATTATGCTCCTAGTCAAATTGTCACGAATGATGATTTGGCAAAATTGATGGACACTAGTGATGAATGGATTTCAAGCCGGACAGGGATTAAAAAACGTCACATATCTTTAAATGAAACCACCAGTGATTTAGCGACAAAGGTTGCTAAGCAGTTGTTAGAGAAAGGTAGAATTTCTGCTGATGAGATTGATTTTATCATCGTTGCAACTATTACGCCTGATTCTATGATGCCTTCTACTGCAGCTAGGGTTCAAGCGAATATTGGCGCTAAGGATGCTTTTGCTTTTGATTTGACGGCAGCCTGCAGCGGTTTTATCTTTGCTTTGTCTACAGGTGAGAAATTTATTTCTTCTGGACGGTATAAAAAAGGTTTGGTCATTGGAAGTGAAACCTTATCAAAGGTTGTGGATTGGTCAGATCGCACGACTTCGGTATTGTTTGGTGACGGTGCTGGCGGTGTTTTACTTGAAACTTCAGAAAGACAGCATTTTTGGGCTGAAAGTCAGTTTACAGATGGTCTGAGAGGTGAGAGTCTGACTAGTGGCAGGCTTGGCTTGTCTTCACCTTTTTCAGAGAAGCAAGAAGATACACGTTATTTGAAAATGGAAGGTCGGGCAATCTTTGACTTTGCCATTCGAGATGTGGCTCAATCAATTAAAAGCACCATTGAGGAAAGCCAGTTTTCAGTAGATGATTTGGACTATCTGCTCTTGCATCAGGCCAATATCCGGATTTTGGACAAGATGGCTAAGAAACTGGGAGTCACTAGGGAAAAGTTGCCTGCTAATATGATGGAATATGGTAATACCAGTGCAGCCAGTATCCCGATTTTATTATCTGAGTGTGTCCAACAGGACTTGATTAAGCTGAACGAAAATCAGACAATTTTGCTGTCAGGTTTCGGTGGAGGTTTGACATGGGGCACGCTTATTGTTACAATTTAGTTAGTCATGTGGAAACACATTGATAAAAAATATTTATTTTTAAAGGAGTCTATCCATGGCAGTATTTGAAAAAGTACAAGAAATTATCGTTGAAGAACTTGGCAAAGAGCCATCAGAAGTTACGCTTGAGTCAACTTTCGATGATCTTGAAGCTGATTCATTGGACTTGTTCCAAGTTATTTCAGAAATCGAAGATGCTTTTGACATCCAAATCGAAACTGAAGAAGGCTTAAATACAGTTGGTGACTTGGTTGCTTACGTAGAAGAAAAAACAAAATAAACAAGAACTTGAGAGTATCGTGAGATATTCTCTCTTGTTTAGGTAATAGTTTGACTGTCAAAGTAAAGAAATACATCTCGCATGTGGTAGTTTGGAATCCAGCTATTACTTAAGCAATGATTAGAGGAAGGTATTATGCAAACACGAATTACAGAATTATTAGATATTAAATATCCTATTTTTCAAGGTGGAATGGCCTGGGTTGCGGACGGTGACTTGGCTGGTGCGGTTTCAAAAGCTGGTGGTCTTGGCATCATCGGTGGTGGAAATGCTCCTAAGGAAGTGGTGAAGGCCAATATTGACAAAATCAAGTCTTTGACAGACCGTCCTTTCGGTGTCAATATCATGCTTCTCTCTCCTTTTGCAGAAGATATTGTGGATCTTGTCATTGAAGAAGGAGTTAAAGTGGTGACGACTGGCGCGGGCAATCCAAGTAAGTACATGGCTCGCTTCCACGAAGCAGGCATTACCGTAATCCCAGTTGTACCAAGTGTAGCTCTAGCTAAACGGATGGAAAAAATCGGAGCGGATGCGGTCATTGCAGAAGGGATGGAGGCCGGTGGCCATATCGGTAAACTGACTACCATGTCTTTAGTACGTCAGGTTGTAGAGGCTGTGAATATCCCAGTTGTTGCAGCTGGTGGTATTGCAGATGGACCAGGGGCGGCAGCTGGCTTTATGTTGGGAGCTGAAGCTGTTCAGGTTGGAACACGCTTCGTCGTTGCTAAGGAATCCAATGCTCACCAAAATTATAAAGATATGATCTTGAAGGCTCGGGATATTGATACGACAATTTCTGCTCAGCATTTCGGCCATGCGGTTCGTGCTATCAAGAATAAGCTAACTCGTGATTTCGAAAAGGCAGAAAAAGAAGCCTTCAAGCAAGAAAATCCAGATTTGACTGTTTTTGAAAATCTAGGTGCTGGTGCCTTGGCCAATGCGGTTGTCCGTGGCGATGTGGAAAATGGTTCGGTCATGTCCGGTCAGATTGCCGGCTTGGTTAGCAAGGAAGAAACAGTAGAAGAAATTCTCAAGGATATTTATTATGGCGCTGCTGAAAAGATTCAGCAAGAAGCAAAACGTTGGGCAGGAGTGACTAGAAATGACTAAAACAGCCTTTCTCTTTGCCGGTCAGGGGGCCCAGTATCTGGGGATGGCTCGTGACCTCTATGATCAGTATGGCGTGGTCAAGGCGACCTTTGAGGAAGCCAGCCAGGTTCTGGGCTATGATGTTCGGGAATTGATTGACCAGAATGAGGAAAAACTTAACCAAACTCGCTATACTCAGCCAGCAATTTTGACAACTTCTGTTGCTATTTATCTCCTGCTAGCTGAAAAAGGAATCCAGCCTGATATGGTGGCTGGTCTCTCTCTAGGCGAATACTCAGCCTTGGTAGCAGCTGGTGCGCTGGACTTTAGAACAGCGGTAGCTCTAGTCGCTAAACGCGGAGCTTTTATGGAAGAAGCTGCCCCTGCTGGCTCTGGAAAGATGGTTGCAGTCCTGAATACAGATGTGGCTGTTATTGAGGCAGCCTGTCAGACGGCTAGTCAGCTGGGAGTAGTCTCTCCAGCCAACTACAATACTCCTAGTCAAATCGTCATTGGGGGCGATGCGGCAGCGGTGGACAAGGCGGTGGAATTACTCAAGGAAGCAGGTGTGAAACGCTTGATTCCGCTGAATGTTTCTGGCCCTTTCCATACGGCTCTCTTGAAGCCAGCTAGTGAACAGTTAGCTCAGGTTTTGGCTGAAACGGAATTTGCTGATTTTCAGCTTCCGCTGGTAGGCAATACAGAAGCGGATATTATGGAAGCTGACAGAATTAAGGAATTACTGACTCGCCAGGTCATGGAACCAGTTCGTTTCTATGACAGTATCGCTAAAATGCAGGAAGCTGGTGTGACAGAATTTATCGAGATTGGTCCAGGGAAAGTCCTGTCTGGCTTTATTAAGAAAATTGACAAATCAGCAGTTGTTCATTCTGTTGAAAGTGTAGACACTTTGACAGCCCTACTGGAAAAATAATGGGGAATACCAATGGAATTAAAAAATAAAAATGTTTTTATTACGGGATCTAGCCGTGGAATCGGTCTGGCCATTGCACATAAGTTTGCAAGTGCAGGTGCCAATATTGTCTTGAACGGGCGCGGTCAAATTTCAGATGACGTTTTAGCTGAGTTTGCTGGTTATCCAATCAAAGTCGTGGCTATTTCGGGAGATGTATCTGATGGTATTGATGCGAAGCGGATGATTGATGAGGCAATTGTGGCTTTAGGGTCTGTAGATGTCTTGGTTAACAATGCTGGGATTACTCGAGATAAGCTCATGCTTAAGATGACAGAGGAGGACTTCGAGCAAGTGCTGAAGGTCAACTTGACTGGAACCTTTAATATGACACAAGCTGTCTTGAAACCAATGACCAAGGCTCGCCAGGGAGTAATCATTAACTTATCAAGTGTTGTCGGTTTGACTGGTAATGTCGGTCAGGCCAACTATGCAGCTTCTAAAGCTGGCTTGATTGGATTTTCTAAGTCGGTTGCCCGTGAAGTGGCAGCGCGCAATATCCGTGTCAATGTAATTGCCCCAGGCTTTATCGAATCTGATATGACAGACGGGCTTCCTGAAAAAATCAAAGAAGCCTCCCTTGCTCAAATCCCAATGAAACGGTTCGGGAATACCGGAGAAGTGGCTGATGTCGCCTTGTTCTTGGCGGGTCAGGAATATCTTACCGGTCAAGTCATCACGATTGATGGCGGGCTGACCATGCAGTAATTTCAAATGAATTTGGATTTGAAAGTTCACCAATCATCATAAAGGAGTTCACTATGAAACTAAATCGAGTTGTTGTAACAGGTTATGGCTTAACCTCTCCCATCGGAAACACACCAGAAGAATTTTGGAATAGTTTAAAAGAAGGTAAGATTGGGATTGGTCCCATCACCAAGTTTGATCACAGAGATTTTGCTGTTCATAATGCGGCAGAAGTTCAAGATTTTCCTTTTGATAAATATTTTATCAAGAAAGACACCAATCGTTTTGACAACTATTCCTTGTATGCTCTTTATGCCTCTCAAGAAGCGGTCAATAATGCTGGTTTAGATGTTGAAAATATTGACAAGGATCGCTTTGGTGTCATCGTTGCATCTGGTATCGGTGGTATTAAGGAAATCGAAGATCAAGTCATTCGTTTGCATGAGAAAGGTCCGAAGCGTGTCAAACCGATGACCTTGCCAAAGGCTCTGCCAAATATGGCAGCTGGGAATGTGGCTATGCGCTTCGGAGCAAATGGAGTATGTAAATCAATCAATACAGCTTGTGCTTCTTCAAATGATGCGATTGGTGATGCCTTCCGTTCTATCAAATTTGGTTTCCAAGATGTGATGTTGGTAGGTGGTTCAGAAGCTTCTATCACACCATTTGCGATTGCTGGCTTCCAAGCTTTAACGGCTCTCTCCACGACAGAAGATCCTGTCCGTGCGTCAATTCCTTTTGATAAAGACCGGAATGGTTTTGTCATGGGGGAAGGCTCAGGTATGCTGGTTCTTGAAAGTCTGGAGCATGCTGAAAAACGTGGAGCGACTATCTTAGCTGAAGTGGTTGGCTACGGCAATACTTGTGATGCTTACCACATGACTTCTCCGCATCCAGAAGGTCAGGGTGCTATTAAGGCGATTAAATTGGCTCTTGCTGAAGCGGAGATTAGCCCAGCAGATGTAGCTTATGTCAATGCCCATGGAACTTCAACTCCTGCTAATGAAAAAGGCGAAAGTGGTGCCATTGTTGCAGTTCTTGGTAAGGATGTTCCTGTTTCATCCACTAAATCATTCACCGGTCACCTGCTGGGTGCAGCTGGTGCAGTCGAAGCGATTGCGACCATTGAAGCTATGCGCCATAGCTTTGTACCAAAAACAGCTGGTACAAGAGAAGTATCAGATTATATTGAAGCAAATGTTGTATTTGGCCAAGGTAAGGAGCAAGAAATTCCTTATGCGATTTCCAATACATTTGGCTTTGGTGGCCACAATGCTGTTCTGGCATTCAAGCGCTGGGAGGACTAGATGAATATCAATGAAATTAAAGACTTGATGGCTCAGTTTGACCAATCAAGCCTGCGTGAATTTTCTTATAAAAATCAAAGTGATGAGCTGACTTTCAGTAAGAATGAAGGGCAAGCTGCAGTTGCAACAGCTCAAGCAGTCAGTGCAGCTCCAATCGTAGCTCCTGTGCAGCCAGTAAGTGCGCCTGTGATTGAGCCAACTCCTCAAGCAGCTCCAGCTGCAGCGCTTGAGCTGGCGCCAGAAGCTCCGGTTCCTGCTGCTGAAGGTGATGTTGTGGAAAGTCCTTTGGTTGGTGTGGCTTACTTAGCAGCTGGCCCGGACAAGCCGCCGTTTGTGACAGTTGGTGACCAAGTAAAAAAAGGTCAGACCCTGATGATTATTGAAGCCATGAAGGTCATGAATGAAGTACCGGCACCTAAAGATGGTCTGGTTACAGAAATTCTGGTCCAGAATGAAGAAATGGTTGAGTTTGGGAAAGGGCTGGTACGCATTAAATGATTGATATCAATGCAATAAAAGAAGCACTTCCGCACCGCTATCCCATGCTTTTGGTGGATCGCGTTTTGGAAGTCAGTGAAGATGAGATTGTCGCTCTAAAAAATGTGACAATTAACGAACCATTCTTTAACGGGCATTTTCCTCAGTATCCTGTCATGCCAGGTGTTTTGATTATGGAAGCTTTGGCTCAAACGGCTGGTGTGCTGGAGTTGTCTAAAGAAGAAAACAAGGGCAAGCTGGTCTTCTATGCTGGCATGGACAAGGTTAAGTTCAAAAAGCAAGTTGTACCAGGCGATCAATTGATTATGACGGCCAAGTTTGTCAAGCGTCGTGGCACCATTGCAGTGGTAGAAGCTAAGGCTGAGGTTGACGGAAAACTTGCAGCTAGCGGAACCTTGACCTTTGCGATTGGTCAGTAAGAAAGAGGAGATTTCACCATGTTTCGTAAAATTTTAATTGCTAACCGTGGGGAAATTGCGGTCAGAATTATTCGCGCAGCCCGCGAGTTGGGGATTGCGACAGTAGCAGTTTATTCAACGGCTGACAAGGAAGCACTCCATACCTTACTGGCTGATGAGGCAGTCTGTATCGGTCCAGCCAAATCCACGGACTCTTATCTCAATATGAATGCTGTGCTTTCGGCTGCTGTTTTGACCGAGGCAGAAGCTATTCATCCTGGTTTTGGTTTTTTGAGTGAAAACTCCAAATTTGCAACCATGTGCGAAGAAGTCGGTATTAAGTTTATTGGACCATCAGGTACTGTCATGGATCTGATGGGGGATAAGATCAATGCCCGAGCACAGATGATTAAGGCCAAAGTACCGGTTATTCCAGGATCTGATGGAGAGGTGTATACTTCTAAAGAAGCCTTGGAAGTAGCCGAAAAGATTGGCTATCCAGTCATGCTCAAAGCTTCTGCCGGCGGTGGCGGCAAGGGCATCCGTAAGGTTGAAAAGGCTGAGGATTTAGTAGCGGCTTTTGAGTCTGCTTCTAGCGAAGCTAAAGCGGCCTTTGGTAATGGTGCCATGTATATGGAGCGAGTGATTTATCCAGCTCGTCATATCGAAGTACAAATCCTGGCAGATCAGCAGGGCCATGTGGTCCACTTGGGCGAGCGGGATTGCTCTTTGCAGCGTAATAATCAGAAGGTGTTGGAAGAAAGCCCGTCTGTAGCGATTGGGAGAACCCTGCGCCAGCAGATTGGAGAAGCAGCTGTTCGGGCTGCTCAGTCTGTCGGCTATGAAAATGCTGGAACAATTGAGTTTCTGCTGGATGAAGCCAAGGGTGAGTTCTACTTTATGGAAATGAATACTCGGGTTCAAGTGGAGCATCCAGTCACAGAGTTTGTGACGGGGATTGACATCGTCAAGGAGCAAATCAAGATTGCTAATGGGCAGGAACTGTCCTTTGGACAGGATGATATTGAAATCCGAGGCCATGCAATTGAGTGTCGGATCAATGCTGAAAATCCAGCCTTTAACTTTGCGCCGAGTCCCGGTAAGATTTCTAATCTTTACTTGCCTAGCGGAGGAGTGGGCTTGCGCGTGGATTCAGCTGTCTATCCCGGCTACACTATCCCACCGTACTATGACAGCATGATTGCCAAGATTATCGTCCATGGAGAAAACCGATTTGATGCGCTGATGAAAATGCAGCGGGCTCTCTATGAGCTAGAAATTGACGGTGTTGTGACCAACAGCAGTTTCCAGCTGGATTTAATTTCTGATCCGAATGTGATTGCGGGAGACTACGATACAGCTTTTCTAATGGAAAAATTTCTCCCAGCTTATCAAGATAAAAATTAAGTGACAGAGAGTGGTTTTGTTTTAAATAGACAGAATCACTCTTAGATTTGATGAAGGAGTAAGCAATGCCTTTGTTTTCAAAAAAGGATAAATATATCCGAATCAATCCGAATCGGGCGATTCGTGAGACACCTCAGGCTAAACCAGAGGTGCCAGATGAACTATTCTCCAAGTGTCCAGGGTGTAAGCACACCATTTATCAAAAAGATTTGGGAAGCGAACGGATTTGTCCAAATTGTGGCTACACTTTCCGTATTACTGCATTTGAACGTTTGAGCTTAATCGCAGACGAGAATAGCTTTGATGAACTGTTCACTGGGATTGAGACAACGGATCCGCTGCGTTTTCCTCATTATAAGGAAAAACTGGCGCAGATGCGTGAAAAAACAGGTCTGGATGAGGCCGTTTTGACTGGTACAGCTCTGATTAAAGGTCGAAAAATTGCTCTGGGAATCATGGATTCCAACTTTATCATGGCTTCCATGGGAACTGTTGTAGGGGAGAAGATAACCCGTCTCTTTGAGTATGCGACAGAACAGAAGCTGCCAGTCGTTCTTTTCACAGCGTCTGGCGGTGCTCGGATGCAGGAAGGCATTATGAGTCTCATGCAAATGGCCAAGACCTCTGCTGCTGTGCAGCGTCACTCCAAGGCGGGGCTCTTTTACCTGATAGTCCTGACGGATCCGACAACAGGCGGTGTCACGGCTTCCTTTGCTATGGAAGGCGATATCATTTTAGCCGAAGCTCAAGCTTTGGTTGGTTTTGCTGGCCGTCGGGTTATTGAGTCTACTGTAAGAGAGAAATTGCCAGATGATTTCCAAAAGGCTGAATTTTTGCTGGAACATGGTTTCGTCGATGCAATTGTCAAGCGTGGTGAATTACGTGATACGATTGCCATACTTTTAAGCTTTCATGGAGGTGGCCTATGACAAGAATCATTCGGATCATCAAGGAAGCGCGTAATCAGGCGCGTTTAACGGCCTTAGATTTTGCTCGGGGGATTTTTGATGACTTTGTGGAATTGCACGGAGATCGTTCTTTTCGTGATGACGGTGCCGTTATTGGCGGTATTGGAACCTTGCAGGGCCAGCCTGTAACGGTTGTCGGGATTCAGAAAGGGCGCAATCTCCAGGATAATCTGCGGCGAAATTTTGGTCAACCTCATCCCGAAGGATATCGTAAAGCTCTGCGTTTGATGAAGCAGGCAGAGAAATTCGGTCGTCCGGTTGTGACTTTTATCAACACTGCAGGAGCCTATCCTGGGGTCGGCGCTGAGGAGCGTGGACAAGGAGAAGCGATTGCCCGCAATCTCATGGAAATGAGTGACCTTAAGGTGCCCATTATTGCCATTATCATCGGTGAGGGCGGTTCAGGTGGTGCTCTGGCACTGGCTGTTGCAGATAAGGTCTGGATGCTGGAAAATTCCATGTATGCGGTATTAAGCCCAGAAGGCTTTGCCTCTATTCTCTGGAAAGATGGCAGTCGGGCTATGGAGGCAGCTGAGCTGATGAAAATCACTTCCCATGAACTGCTGCAGATGGGAGTTGTGGATAAGGTTATTCCAGAACGCGGATTCAATAAATATGAACTCTTAGCTGCGGTCAAGGAAGAAATCAGTACTGAGCTGGCTCAACTTTCCAAACTACCTCTGAAAGAATTATTGGAAAATCGTTATCAACGATTCAGAAAATATTAAAAACCGAGTTGAACTCGGTTTCTGATTGAAGACAAGCATCAAGATGAGATGTTTGTCTTTTTTTATTTAGCTTCTTTGACCAACTGTATAAAATGGGTGAAAATTCTCATATAAAATTCATTTTGACAGAAGATAGCTTCAAAGAGAATCCTTAGCCTCTATTAGCGGTCATTGATTGCTAGTCGATGTACAAATTGCAGATATCACAGTGGATTCGCTTATTCTGCTGTAATGACTTCCAAGCCCCCCATGTAAGGACGTAGGACTTCAGGAATGGTCACAGAACCATCTTCATTTTGATAATTTTCTAAGATAGCTGCTACCGTGCGTCCGACAGCCAATCCAGACCCGTTGAGAGTATGGAGGAGTTTGACTTTGCCATCTGCTTCGTCACGGTAGCGGATTTGAGCTCGACGAGCTTGGAAATCTTCTGTGTTAGAGCAGCTGGAAATTTCACGATAGGTGTTCTGAGCTGGAATCCAAACTTCCAAGTCGTAGGTCTTAGCAGCTGAGAAGCCCATGTCGCCAGTAGAAAGGGCAACGACACGGTAAGGCAGATTAAGCTTTTGCAGGATGTTTTCTGCATTGGCAGTCATCTTTTCCAGCTCTTCATAAGATTCTTCTGGCTTGGCAAATTTCACCATTTCAACCTTGTGGAATTGGTGCAGGCGGATCAGACCGCGCGTGTCACGACCAGCAGAACCAGCTTCAGAACGGAAAGATGGGCTCATAGCTGTGAAGTAGATTGGCAATTCTTTGCCATCTAGAATTTCGTCTCGATAGTAGTTGGTCAGCGGAACTTCAGCAGTCGGAATGAGCACGAAGTTGGTATCAGCCAGCTCAAACGTATCTTCTTTGAACTTAGGATATTGCCCTGTCCCAAACATAGAATCATGGTTGACCATGTAGGGAGTGATGACTTCTGTATAGCCTTCTTTGCCATGCTCGTCCAACATGAAGTTGTAGATAGCGCGCTCTAATCGAGCTCCTAAGCCCTTGTAGAAGAGGAAGCGGGCTCCAGTAACTTTTGCCCCGCGTTCCCAGTCTAGGATGTCCAAGTCTTCGCCTAGATCCCAGTGAGCCTTAGCTTCAAAGTCAAATTGGCGCGGTGTACCCCAGCGGCGGACTTCTACATTATCATCCTCGTCTGCCCCGACTGGCACGCTATCGTGCGGAATGTTTGGTAGGGTTGTGGTGAACTCGGTCAATTTAGCATCTAATTCAGCCAAAGTAGCATCTAAGTCCTTGACTTGGGCAGATAGTTTTTGCATAGCAGCGATTTTGTCGTCCGCATTTTCTTTGTTGCGCTTGGCTTGAGCAATCTCAGCAGAAACGGTGTTGCGTTCTGCTTTGAGATTTTCTACTTTTACCAACAAATCACGTCGTTGCTCATCAATTTCCTTCATTTGATTGAGCACATCAGCTGCTACGCCACGGGTAGCTAATTTCTCTGCGACAGCATCAAAGTCTGTCCGAATGCGTTTTAAATCTAACATAAAACCTCCAAAAATAAAAGCACACCGAGGAAACTGTTGGAGCGGCTAGGCCGCGGTTCCATCCAACTTCACTGGTGTGCACTTGATTATGTATGTAGTTGTATTGCAACGGTAGAATTTCACACTAGGCTCCTATCTGCTCGCAGCACCCGCAGACTTTCTGAAAGAAGCGTTAGTCTTACTTATCCGTTTCCTAGATTATACCGGATTTTCTATTTTTTTGCAAATAGATTTTTAAAGAATTGGCCAATTGTTTGCATCAAGGTAGGCAATTTGACGACTTTTTCATTTCCGATATGTTGCCGTGCAATTTTGAGAATCTTTCCAGTGTCCTTAGAAGCAAAGAGAAACTTGCCCTTGTCTGTAAAAACTTCGAAATGGCGACTGATATTTTTCCCAGAGACATTGGCACCGATCTGCTGGATGCTAGACCAGGGCAGTTGAACATAGTCTTCTACATTGGCATCAGCGTAGAATTCCAGTGCGACATCACCGACTAAAAATTTCCCAACCTTTCCACCTAAACCAAGATAGGAAACTCCTGTAGTTTGAAATTCAATCGATTTATTTTGCGATTGCGCCATAAAACATCTCCCTTTTAAATGATATAGCTATTATACCACAATAAAAAGAAGGCCGAAACCTTCTTCTTTGATTACATGAAACCAATAACACGGGCAACAATACCAACAACGAAAAGTCCGATGATGATTGTGATTGGTGAAACTTTCTTCTTAAGCAACCACATGCAGAGGAAGGTAAGGAGAAGTCCCATCAAACCTGGAATCAGAGAGTTAATTTGCCCTTGAAGGCTGTTTGCTTTTTCAGGAGTCAAGCTCAAGCCGCCTGCAACATCACCCAAGATTTTCTGAAGTTCTTCACCAGTTACGGCACCTTTAGGGAAGTTGATATAAGCCCCTTCAGAGAGTTTTGTAGATGGCAATTGAAGCGCAAAGCTAACGTTTACCCAGCGTGCAACCAATACAGCCAAGATAAACATACCAAGGATAGATGCACCTTTGGTGATGTCTTGGAGGATACCACCAGACATGTCTTTTGTGATTTCAGAACCAGCTTTGTAACCCAATTCTTGAGTGTACCACAAGAAGGCCATACGGATTGCGTTCCAAAGAACGAAGAAGAGAAGTGGGCCGATGATATTTCCTGACAGAGCAAGAGATGCACCGAGAGCTCCGAGGATTGGACGAACTGTAAACCAGAAGACTGGGTCACCGATACCAGCCAAAGGTCCCATCATACCGATTTTAACCCCTTGGATAGCTGCATCGTCAATTTCCGCACCATTTGCTTTTTCTTCTTCAAGGGCAAGTGTTACACCGATGATTGGAGCAGCAACGTATGGGTGAGTATTGAAGAATTCCAAGTGACGCTCAAGAGCAGCAGCTTGATCTTCTTTTTTAGTATAAAGTTTCTTGATAGCTGGAATGAGTGCGTATGCCCAACCCAAGTTTTGCATACGTTCATAGTTCCAAGAACCTTGCAAGAAAGTAGAACGCCACCAAACTTTTTGACGGTCTAATTGTGATAATTGAATTTTTTCAGTCATGATATAGCAGCTCCTTTCTTAGTAGTCTTCTAGGATATCGCCGATTGGATCGTTAGATGCAGCAGAACCGCCACCACCGTTTCCGCCTTTCTTAGAAAGGTTGAGGTAGATAAGGGCAATAGCTACACCGATAGCACCGAGGGCAATCAGAGTCAATTCGCTAATAGCTGCAAGGGCGAAACCGATAGCAAAGAATGGCCATACTTCACGGGTTGCCATCATGTTGATAACCATAGCGTAACCAACGGCAACGACCATTCCCCCGCCGACTGCCATACCACCTGACAACCAAGCAGGCATCATAGCAAGCAGGTTTTGCACTGCTTCTGCAGGGATTGCAAGAAGAAGGGCTGCAGGAATAGCGATACGAAGACCTTGAAGAAGAAGAGCTACAAAGTGAGCGCGTTCAACGCTAGCGAAGTCACCTTTTTTAGCAGCAGCATCAGCAGCGTGAACCAAGGCAACGGAGATAGTGCGCACAATCATAGTAAGGAAGAGACCAGCTACAGCAAGAGGGATTGCGATTGTAGTTGCAACAGTAATACCTTTGTTGGTAAAGTCCCCACCTTGAACCATAATGATAGCAGCAGCAACTGAAGCCAGAGCAGCATCAGGAGCAACGGCAGCACCAATGTTAGCCCAACCAAGAGCGATCATTTGAAGAGATCCGCCAAGGATAACACCAGCAGTTAAATTACCAGTCGCAAGACCAATCAAGGTACATGCAACCAATGGTTGGTGGAATTGGAATTGGTCCAAGATACCTTCAAGACCAGCTAGGAAGGCAACAAGGACTACTAAAACCATAGAAATAATAGACATGTTTTAAATCCTTTCATAATAATATGAGAGCGAAACGTTTAATATTATTGAACGTTGGCTTTGTTAATTAAGTCAAACAAATCTTTTTTAGAATCATTTGGTACTTTACGCACGTCGAATTCAACTCCGAGGTCACGCAATTTTTCGTAAGTAGCCACGTCGTCCTTGTCCATTGACAGAACGTTATTGACCATTGTCTTACCAGTTGAGTGAGCCATTGAACCTACATTGAGGGTCTTGATTGGCACACCGCCTTCGACAGCACGCAGAGCATCTTGTGGAGTTTCAAATAAGATAAGAGCGTGAGTATTACCGAAACGTGGATCTTTTGAAACAGCAATCAGCTTATCAATTGGAACAACGTTGGCTTTGACATTACCAGGTGCAGCTTGTTTGATGAGTTCTTTACGGAGTTCATCATTCGCTACAGAGTCAGAAGCAACGATGATACGGTCTGCTTTTGAATCTGGAGTCCAAGCAGTTGCAACTTGTCCGTGCAGCAAACGTGTATCGATACGAGCCAAATTGATTTTCAGTTTGCCATCTCCGATAACAGTTCCTTCTGGAATAGCTGCCTGAGCAACAGGTGCGGCAGCAGGTGCAGCACTTTCTGCAACTGGGTTCAGTTCTTCTGGAAGTGCTTTGACACCTTCCTTAGCTTCCTTGATGATATTTGCAACGACAGCATCTACGCCAGCGTTTGCATCCATCATGCGCTCTGTGTAGGCTTGAATTAGCATAGGCAGGTTCAAACCTGTAATAATAGCGAACTTGCGGTCTGGATTTTCACCCATGACACGGCTAGCTTGGTTAAATGGAGACCCACTCCAAAGGTCAGCCAAGACCAATACCTCATCGTTCGCATCAAACGAAGCCACAGCATCATTGAATTTTGCATACAAATCGTCAGGACCTTCGTTTGGCATGAAAGTTACAACTTGAACTTTCTCTTGCTCACCAAAAATCATAGAACCTGACTGATGAATGCCGGCAGCAAATTCACCGTGGCTGGCAATAATGATTCCAATACTCATTATTGTTTTTCCTCCTTATAAAATGTTTGACTTAAGTTTAAGAAAACTTTAAGGCTAGATATTATTATAAAACGTTTTCATGAAAAATGCAAGTGATTAGGCTAAAGTGACATCGATTTTCAAATAAATTTCTCAGAAAAAAGCCTATTAAATCACCATTTTTCATACTTTTAAGCACTTAAATAATTAGATAAAAATTAGGGAATGACACTAAATCTATTAATATATGAAATGAAAAGAAAACAGTTGAAAGCCGAGGCTGAAAAATGAAATTGCTAATGTTTGAAAGTATGTTTATTTTCCTGAAATAAGAAAAAACGAATCCTATTTAGGACTCGTCCATTGACTTTATAAGAATAAATTGTTAAGCTCATGTGCCACGCCGTCTTGGTCATTGGTCAGTTTAAGTTGCTGGTCAGCAAAGGGAAGCAGGGTTTCATTGGCATTTTTCATGGCATAGCCTGTTCCTGCAAACTCCAGCATTTCTGTGTCATTCTGTTCGTCCCCAAAAGCGATTAGGTCTTGGCGATCGACATTGAGGATATTGAGTAGGTATTGGAGGGCGAAGGCTTTATTGACGCCTTTAGGATTGCACTCTAGGATATTGAGCGGGCCTCCCCAGGTATTAATAGCGAGCTTATGCTGATAAAAAGCATTCATTTCAGCAGCAAGGGCATATTTATCGGTTGCATGCGTTTGCAGCAAAATGGCGTTAGGATTTTTGGTTACCAGCTGCGGTTGAAATTGATTTTCCGGTTTGAAATTGTCAATGCCAAACAGCTTAGGATCTGCGATCTCTTCATCTGGATTTGTGATGTAGAATTTTTTGCGGTATTCTCCAGCAATGAAATCAGCTTCGATTTCCTCTTTTCGCTGGACCATATCTAGTAAAAAGGACTTGTCTACCGTCAAGGACTGCTCAAATTCCCATTTTTTGTCAGGGATGTGCGTCAAGGAACCATTGAAATTAATCATAGGCGTATTGAGCTCCAATTCCTTATAAAAGTTTAGAGCCATACGGTAAGGACGTCCAGTGGTGATGATGACCTTGTGTCCTTTAGCTGATATTTTTTTGATGGTTTCTTTGGTAAAGTCAGACAGTTTACTCTCGGAATTCAGCAGAGTTCCGTCCAAGTCTACGGCGATTATTTTTTTTGTCATTTTTTCCCTCGTCAAGTATGGTACAGTCTATTATAACAGAATTAAGATTAAATGGCACAAGTTGTGGTATAATATTTCCTCAATAGATGAAATGCGATTGTTTTTTATTATTTTTCTTCTATAAAAGAGCGATATTTCGAGCGAAGGAGGAAATCTTGTATGCGCAAACCAATTTTGATTCACATTTTTTTCATGTTGATTTCGATTGTTGTTTATATTCAGGGGATAAGTGTCCAAGGTCCAGATTTGATCTGGAATATGATTTTGGCCCTGATTGCTTATGATGCTGCTGTGTTGACGGTAATTTTCAACACGCAAAAATGGCTTTACCCGCTTCTGCTGATGGTCTGGCTGGTCTTTTATCCGAATACCTTTTATATGCTGACGGATTTGGTCCACATGACCTGGGTAGGGGATGCTCTGTGGAATCCTGTCAGTATGCGTCTGTTTATGGCTTTTGTACCGAGCATTTTATTTGGAGTTTATTGTGGGGTTGAAAGCTGGAATATCCTGCGTGAGCGCTGGAAGTTGACTTGGTGGATAGATATGCTTGTGGTTGCGGCTCTGTCCTATCTGTCGAGTCTGGCTATCTATATCGGTCGCTATGACCGGCTCAATTCTTGGGACTTGGTGACGCGGCCACAGTTAGTTGTCCAAAAGTTACTGGAAACATTTCAGAGGGAATGTCTGGTATTTATCCTTGGATTTACCTTTATCCAAGTGATGAGTTTGCTCTTTTTAAGTAGAGAAAATAAAAAATAAGACATTTTAAAGTATTTTTTAGAGCATTAGGGTTGAAAAAGTGAATGTTTTTAAGTATAATCTTATTATTGTTCGTGAATAACGGATAGAAGTGATACTTTAAAAGAAATAAGGAGTTTTTCTTTTAATAAATTGCTATAAAACAATTTAGGAGATTATCTATAATGGATAAAATATTCAAACTCAAAGAGCACGGTACGGACATTCGTACGGAAGTTCTTGCTGGGTTAACGACTTTCTTTGCTATGAGCTACATCCTTTTTGTTAATCCAGCCATGCTGGCGCAAACAGGTATGCCGGCTCAAGGTGTCTTTCTGGCAACGATTATCGGAGCAGTTGCCGGAACGCTCATGATGGCCTTTTATGCCAACCTCCCTTACGCGCAAGCGCCGGGTATGGGTCTCAATGCTTTCTTTACTTTCACGGTTGTCTTTAGTTTGGGCTACACTTGGCAAGAAGCTTTGGGCATGGTCTTCATCTGTGGTCTGATCTCGCTCTTTATTACTTTGACTAAGATTCGTAAGACCATTATTGAGTCGATACCATCAGCGCTTCGTTCAGCTATTTCTGCTGGTATCGGTGTTTTTCTAGCTTATGTAGGGATTAAAAATGCCGGTCTTTTGAAATTTTCAATCGATCCAGGCAACTATGTAGTGGCTGGAAAAGGAGCTGACCAAGCCAAAGCTGCTATCACAGCCAATTCAGCTGCAACTCCCGGACTGGTTGATTTCAATAATCCAGCAGTTTTGCTGGCACTGCTTGGTCTAGCAATCACGATTTTCTTTGTTATCAAAGGCATCAAGGGTGGCATCATCTTGTCCATCTTTGCAACGACAGTAATAGCCATTGCTGTTGGTTTGGTTGACCTGTCTGCTATTGACTTTGGTCAGCATAATCTCGGAACGGCATTGACAGAACTTGGACAAATTTTTGGTGTGGCGGTTGGTCCAGAAGGTTTGGGAGCTCTCTTTGCTGATACGGCTCGTCTGACTCAGACATTTATGGCTATCCTTGCCTTCTCTCTGACGGATATCTTTGATACCATCGGTACCTTGATCGGAACTGGTGAAAAGGTGGGTATCGTAGCGACTTCTGGTGAAAATCATGAATCAGAAGGTTTAGACAAAGCTTTGTATTCTGACTTGATTGGGACCACTATCGGTGCGATTGCCGGTACTTCTAATGTTACTACTTATGTAGAGTCTGCAGCTGGTATCGGAGCTGGTGGCCGGACTGGTTTGACAGCCTTGGTTGTGGCGCTTTGCTTTGCGGTATCTAGCTTCTTTAGCCCGCTTTTGGCCATCGTTCCGACAGCAGCAACTGCGCCAATTTTGATTGTCGTAGGGATCATGATGTTGAGCAGCTTAAAAAATATTCAGTGGGATGATATGGCAGAAGCTATCCCAGCTTTCTTCACCTCTATCTTCATGGGCTTCACTTACAGCATCACACACGGGATTGCAGCAGGCTTTATCATGTATGCTCTTGTGAAAGTTATCAAAGGTGAAGCCAAGGAAGTGCATTCAATGATTTGGATTTTAGACTTGCTCTTCATCCTCAACTTTGTTAGTCTAGCCTTGTCTTAAAAATACCTAAGAAGTTGGAATCTTCCAGCTTCTTTTTTGTATCAACAATCCTTTTATGATACAGCGGCTAATACTGGTCTTATCTCTTAACAGAAGATACATGAACGTGCTCAGCATAGACGTTCTAGAGATTTGTATTGAAACATGTTATTTTCTTTAAAAATTTAAGCGTAAAACCAAATCTTTTGGTATAATATAAGAATGTTTAGTCATAATGAGGAAGAATTAATCGAATGGGGCCAGCGTCTCGGAGGCTTGCTTCAGGAACAAGATGTTTTGATTTTAACAGGGGACTTGGGAGCGGGGAAAACTACCTTTACCAAGGGTTTGGCTAGGGGTCTCGGTGTCAAGCAAATGATAAAAAGTCCGACCTATACGATTGTTCGGGAGTATGAAGGCTGCTTGCCACTTTATCACTTAGATGTTTATCGGATTGGTGAGGATCCAGATTCGATCGACTTAGATGATTTTCTCTTTGGTGAGGGAGTTACCGTCATTGAATGGGGAGAATTATTGGAGGACAGTCTGCCAGATGATTATCTGAAGCTGACAATTCTGAAGAAAGCTGATGGACGCGAGCTGGTCTTTGAAAGCAAGGGGCATCGTTCTCAGGAACTACTTGAGGAGCTGAAGCATGGCTGAATTTGAATTGGCCTTGCGCGAGGCAGAACAGACGGATGCAGAGACTTTGATTGCTTTTCTAAATCAAGTTGGGGCTGAGTCGGATTATATGACTTTAGATGAAGCTGGGATTTTGATGGATGAAGATCAGATGGCCAGTTTCATTCAGCACCAAGCGGAGTCAGAGAATCAGCTCTATCTCTTAGCGCTACTCGATGATGAAATCGCAGGTCTTGTTAGTATCACGGCGGATTTTCATGAGCGGATTCGACATATTGGGCAAGTCTTTATCGTTGTCAAAAAAGCTTTTTGGAATCAAGGTCTCGGCCGTATTCTGCTGGAAGAGGCTTTGTATTGGGCGGAGAATAACAGCAGTCTCCGACGATTGGAGCTAACTGTTCAGGTTAGAAATGAGCGAGCTGTCCATCTCTATAAAGAGTTAGGTTTTGAAATTGAAGGCCTCCAAAAAAGAGGGGCCTATTTAACAGAAGGGATATTTCTGGATGTTTACCTCATGGGTAAGCTGATAGATTGATGGAAATATGTTTAAAAAAATTTTACTAATGTTTTTAAGTCTTTTCGCAGTAACGGCAATCGGAGTAGGGGCTTACGCTTGGACTATTTACAATCAGTCGACGGACACCTTGTCCCGCACTTATAAAGGTTTAGGAAATGAAACAAATGTCATTGCCGAAACCAAGCCTTTGACAATTCTGTTGATGGGAGTAGATACAGGAAGCGGTTCGCGTTCTGATGCCTGGCAGGGAAATAGTGACTCGATGATCCTTCTCTCAGTCAATCCTAAAACAAAGAAAACGGTTATGATGAGTTTAGAGCGGGACATTCTAACTCAAATTGATGAAAATGGTCAAACGACCGAAGCCAAACTTAATGCGGCCTATGCTTATGGCGGTGCAGAATTAGCCATTTCGACGATTCAGGATTTGATGAATATCCATATTGACCGCTATGTGATGATTAACATGCAGGGTTTGGTTCAGCTGGTGGATGCGGTTGGCGGAATTGAGGTCAACAATACCTTTGATTTCCCGATTTCCATCGAAGAAAATGAGCCAGAATATACCGCGACTGTTGAGCCAGGTAAGCATTTGATCAATGGGGATCAGGCTCTAGTCTATGCTCGTATGCGTTATCAGGATCCAGAGGGAGATTACGGCCGTCAAAAACGCCAGCGTGAGGTTATTCGCAAAGTTGTTGAAAAAGTGCTGAGCCTCAATAGCGTTAGTCACTATCAAGCTATTCTACGAGCAGTGAGCAATAACATGCAGACCAATATTGCCTTGGATTCTGGAAGTATTCCTCAGTTACTAGGTTATCAGGATGCCTTTAGACATATTCAATCTGAGCAGCTGCGTGGAGAAGATGCGACATTGGCAGACGGTGGCAGCTATCAGTTGGTAACTTCAGAGCATTTGCTTGAAATGCAAAACCTAATCCGTAAAACTTTGGGGCTGGACTTGGTAAAAAGTTTGAAAACCAATGCGGTTCTTTATGAGGATTTGATGGGAGGCAATAGTCTCAGGAGTACAGATTCAAGTTCATATGAAGAATATAACGGAACCTATGATGCTACCAGCCAACCGGCAACTTATGGTGGTGGCTATAATTCCTATTCGGCGGAGGTGCCTAGCAATGCAGAAACAGTACCATCAGTTTCTTCTGTGGCACCAACTACTACCACAGGGGTTAATAGTACTCCTACAACAGCAGAGTAAAAAACAAGCTCAAAGTCAGCCGTTAGACTGAACTTTGAGCTTGTTTTTTAGGCTCTTTGTCAACTGTAGTGGGTTGATGTCAGCTAACATCTGGAGAGGACCGAATTGGTTCTCTCCTTTTTGATATTCAAAGTGATGAGAATTCTAGTTTTGAAGTTTTCAAAATTCCGAAAGCCAAAAGCGTTGCGCTTGATAACCTTGATGAGGTTGTTTGTAGCCTCTAGCTTTGCATTTGAGTAAGGGAGTTCAAGAGCGTTGATAATTTTATCTTTGTCCTTGAGAAAGGTTTTAAAAACAGTCTGAAAGATAGGATTTATACAAGCAATCCTTTCTTCAATGAGTCCAAAGAAATGCTCAGCTTGTTTCTCTTGAAAATGAAAAAGCAAGAGTTGGTAAAGCTCATAGTGTTCTCTGAGTTCTTGAGAGTAAGAGAGTAGCTTTTCAAGAATCTCTTGATTTGTCAAGTGCATGCGAAAAGTTGGGCGATAAAAGCGTTTATCGCTGAGTTTCCGGCTATCTTGTTGAATCAGTTTCCAGTAGCGTTTCAGCGCTTTATGTTCGTGCGATTTTCGATCCAATTGATTCATGATTTGAACACGAACACGACTCATAGCACGGCTAAGATGCTGTACAATGTGAAAGCGATCGAGGACGATTTTAGCCTTTGGAAAGAGTTTCTTAGCGATTTCGTAGTAGGGGCTAAACATGTCCATTGTAATGATCTTGACGCGACTTCTTACCTCTCTGGAATAGCGCAGAAAGTGATTGCGAATCGTTGCTT
>NZ_CABPTS010000025.1:0-27791 GCF_902460385.1 Streptococcus sp. Marseille-P7376 | reverse complement strand
TGTCTTGTATCCCGCGCACCCTAAATAGGGAATTTTCGATTCTTTTTGGAAGTCATATTTAGCCATTTTTCCTTGGCAGTGAGGGCATTTAGGTGCGGGATAATCTAGCTTAGCGAGGATTTCTTTATGAGTCCCCGAGTCCTTGTAATCTAGAATGATGATATTTTTGTCTTTAATTTCGAGTAGGTTTGTGATAAAATTTCTTGTTTCATATGAGTCTTTCTAATGATGGTTTCGTTGCTTTTCATTATAGGTCTTATGGGACTTTTTTTCTACAACAAAATCGGCTCCATAATCCCTGCGGTGGATTTACCCACTACAGAAATTATAGAGCCAAAAAACTTTGGTCTTAAGCCTTTTATTGTTTTATAAAATTTTCTCAAGTTTCATCAAATATTAATGTAAGGGGATGTTTCAGCTGCTTTCAACCTGCACTTGCATTCTAATAAACATGTCGCGGTGCTTTTCATTTAGTTGAGGTTGTTCATGAATCACTTCGCAGATATAATCACCTGTAACCAGATAGCCTGCATCGGCTAATTCTTGGTGAAAATGAGGGAGATTTCTCACTTCTTCTTCGAATGATGAACAGTAAGCAACAGCATAGCTTCCTTTAGGCAGTATGGCTGGAATGAGATTGGGAAGTTCATTTTGAGCCTGGTGAAAGAGGCAAAACTGATTTGAGAACCAATTTTGATTTAGAAAATCTCTTTGCTTCATAATGGAGCCAACTCGGCTGAAATTATTAAAAAAGGGGTTATAATTGAGAATTTCCTGTTTGAAATAGCGGAGATAGAGTTCATACTCTTCACTGTCTAGCTGGTAAATATTTTGATCAATAGAGAAGGATAGAATGTGTCGTTCAGGGAATGCCACAATTTCCAACTTTTGATCAGTCTGCTTTTCGCCATAAAGCTGTGCACCAGAACGAAAAATTTCAATTTCCTTTATCCGCTCTTCTAGCATTTCTTTTTCTTGGAGTAATTGCTGATACCGTTCTTCAATAAGCCGGTGCAGATGAAACTGATCTCGATCGGAGAGAATTTCCTTGATTTCTTTTAAAGAAAAATCTAATTGTCGTAGATATTGAATGGAGTCAACGAGTGAAGATTGATTGATGTGATAGTAGCGGTAGTTAGTCTCGGGATCAACCTCATAAGGCCTTAAAAGACCAATCTGATCATAAAATCGTAAAGTCTGAATGGAAATGTGATTGATTTTGGAAAATTCTCCAATGCGCAAAATTTTTTTCATTTTTCAAAACTCTCTATTGACTCTCTAGTTACTAGAGATATTATACTATAATTGTGAAAAATATTACAATTAAAGGAGGGTTTCCAATGAGAAATGCAAAAATTCGTGCCGTGCAATATGGCTGTGGCAAAATGTCCAAGGTTATTTTTAAATATCTAGTGGACCACGGTGTAGAGATTGTTGGCGCTATTGACAATAATCCTGCGATAGTAGGACAAGATGTTGGTGATTTTGCGGGATTAGGCTACAAGACAGGTGTTTTGATTTCCGATAAAGCTGACAGTGTATTTGACCAGTGCGATGCCGATATTGCCATTATTACCATTGCCTCCTATATGCCTGATATGTATGGCTTTTTTGAAACAGCTATCAAGCATGGTGTTAATATCATCACGACCTGTGAAGAAGCTATTTATCCATGGACGACGTCGCCATCTGAAACGAACCGCTTGGATAAGTTGGCTAAAGAATATGGTGTCACCATCATGGGATCTGGTATGCAAGATATCTACTGGATTAATATGCCTTACTTAGCTATGTCTGGTCTCAATCGCATTCAAAAAGTCAAAGGGGTTGCCAGCTATAATGTAGAGGATTATGGTTTGGCTTTAGCAGAAGCGCACGGTGCTGGCTATGATGTAGAACGATTTGATAAAGAAATTGCTTCTGCCGAAAGTTTGCCATCCTATATGTGGAATGCTGCGGAAGCTATCTGCTCTAAGATGAACTGGACCATTCAGGATATTTCACAAAAGAGCGTGCCTTACATTTTGGATGAAGATGTTTATTCAGAAACGCTAGGTCGAGTTATTCCGGCAGGACAGGTAACAGGCATGTCAGCTGTGACGACCATTCATACTCATCAAGGAATTGAATTGGAAGTAGAATGTATTGGCAAGGTTTATCGGGAAGATGATGGCGATATGTGTGATTGGGAAATTACAGGTGATCCAAATCTAGTCTTTTCTGTCAGCAAGCCAGATACTGTGTCTCTGACTTGTGCCACAATTGTCAATCGTATCCCGTCTGTGCTGGATGCACCGGCAGGTTATGTGACCTCTGAGTTGGCGCGTACCTTGACCTATCCGACTTATCCGCTTCACACTTATGTAGAAAATTAAACATATCCTAAAAAATAAGCAGGCTGTCCTTGTGATAGCTTGCTTATTGCTTTGTTAGGCTTATAATTGCAAATTCGCTTTGGTTTATAGGGGACTAGTGTAATAAAGCAAGCATAACCCGCATTTTTAAAAAACTAGGAGTATTGCAGTGAGATCGTCAACTTCAAGGCAGAAAAGCTTTACAAAGATAAGCAAAATCACTATTTAGCTAGAAGCAACCGGCAGACGATTGAAAAGTGCATGAAGCAATCATTGATAGAATGACTTTGGAAAATCTGGAGCGTATATTGAAAAATACACTTGTCAAAAGATCCAACATGAATGGAGAAATTCAGCTCTTATCAGGACTGATATGCTATCATCTTTTGTATCCTTTCTCGCTCTTTCTATCTATTCCTATGAAAGATCTGAAAACAAGTATGTATGCTGACAGTAGAAATAACACCTTAAAAATGATATAATATAATAAGTATTTAGCTAGAAAAATCAAATTTAGGAGGCAACAATGAATAAAAAAAGAGATTGGTTTGGTATTTTATTCGGTGCTATATGGTTTTTAGCGTCACTGCTGATTTTGGTTCTTTATATGGGAGGAAATCTTAATGGTTCAATACCTGTCCCAAGAGTACTCCTTATAATATATGATTGGCTCGGTATTGTTCCGGGAGCGATTGTTCAAATGATACTGAGTGCTTTATTGTTTATCTTCAGCGTTAGAAAAAAATAATCAAAATAATACTGTGATTAGTTGAAATAATTCAAGCATATCAATGAAATACTAACGTAAAGGACAGTAAATCAAATTGGTTTGCTGTTTTTCTCTTGCTTAAAATAAAAAACTGTTAAAACATAAAGAATAAGAGCTACAAATACTTGCTCTAATGGTCCGGCAACTACTGAAATTCTTTTAAAACGCATCCGCTAATCCTGTTGCAAATTTTCTCACTTCTAGGAGTTTTCCAATAAAGATTGGTATCCATGCCGGTCTCGTCAATATAAACTTTTTTAAGTTTTTTGTGGTATAGTGGACAAAGTATAAAATTGAATTTACTATTTCATGCAGAAGGAAGGAGTAACGATGAAACTATTAGAAAAAATTCGTCCGTCGCAACCGCTAAAGTATTTGAAGTGGTTTGACATTGTGATTATTACTGTGATTATGTTTGGTCAGTTTATCTATCGATCGACAGAACTCTACTTAGGCAGTATGGATCAAGTCCCTTATACTGAGGGAATAACAGATACCGCAAGTAATGGCGCTGCTTACTCTAGCAATTTGTATCTTCAGTTAATTTTGTTGGCTCTAGCCCTGCTCTATCTGGTCATTCGCCGCTATGACTTTAAGCAACTGCCCATCCGTTTTAGCTGGTCTGTACTGTTTTGGGTTCCTTTTATCTTTGCTCTGATGGGAATTATTGCAGATATTGTAACGACAATCAGCGGAGAGTATAATTATTTTGATCCGCAGTTGTGGCCCTACATTGACCTGATGGAGATTGTCCGTAAGTTTGCTGCCTTAAGTTCGATGGCTATCCTTTATAGTTTGCTGAATGGCTTTTATGAAGAATTTTTCTTTTTGGGCTTGCTAACATCAGTTGAGGATAAATACAAATGGAAGGTTCTTCTCTATTCGACTCTTATCCGTTTTTCTTTCCATACTTATCAAGGGCTACTCTGGGCCTCTATGATTGGGGTTGTCTTTGGCCTTCTCTATTACTTTCTCTATAAGTACAAGGTTAAAAATCTCCTCCCTTTCTTTCTCATGCATGCTCTGGCGGACATGTTTGGCTCTAGCCTGATCTATCTTTTAGTTAATTGGAGTTCATAAAAGGGATTGGCATATTTTTCCAATCCCTTTTGTTTATAAATATTTCTCTGCCACAGCATAATCACCTGGATAGACAACTTTTTGGTCATTAATGATTTGATAGGCATCGGCACCCTTGCCGGCAAGAATGACCGCATCGCCTTCAGCATTCGTTAGGCTGAGGGCTTTTTTGATGGCTTCCTCACGATCAGCAATCATGTTCACCTCAAAGGTTATGTAGCTGGCAATCTCACGGGCGATGGCAATAGGATCCTCTCGATTCGGATCATCAGCTGTCAGAATGATGTTCAACTCAGGATGTTGGTTGAGGAGGAGGCCGAAGTCCTTACGCCGGCTCTCACCCTTGTTTCCAGTTGCTCCCAGAATCAAGACAATGTTCCCTTTTTGATGTTCTTGAACGACGGACAGCAACTTAGCTAAACTGTCGCCATTATGGGCGTAGTCAACAAAGACCTTGGCACCATTTTTTTGAGTTAGAACCTCCATACGGCCGGGTACACGTGTTTGGGCAACACCTGAATGGATATCTTCCAAAGAAGCGCCCAGTCGCAGACAGGCTAGTCCTGCAGCGATGGCATTTTCCTGATTGAAGCGGCCGATTAGCTGGATATCATAGGAACCAGCCGGTTTTCCTTGGACTTCAAAGGAAAAGGCGAGGGAATTCAGGATGGCATTGCTGGAAGCTGGCCCATAAAAGTCATGGTCATAAGCAGCTACTTGCTCGGCTAAAACCTGAAAATGGTCCATGCCACTGTTGACGACAACAGCTCGGCTATTGTCCATCAGGAGTCGCTTGTGGTAGAAGTAGTCTTCAAAAGTCGGATGCTCAATAGGGCCGATATGGTCAGGGCTGATATTGAGAAAGACGCCCACATCAAAGGTCAGGCCGTAGACCCGCTTTTTAAGATAGGCTTGACTGGATACTTCCATGATCAGATGGGTTCGGCCATTGTCGACAGCTTCCGCCATCATTTTGAATAAATCAAGACTTTCAGGAGTTGTGAGAGTTGATTTAAAGAAAGTTTCTCCATCCAGAGTAGTATTCATAGTAGAAAGCAGGGCTGGTTTGTGGCTTTGTTTTAAAATATTAAAAGCAAAATAAGCCGACGTGGTCTTGCCCTTGGTGCCAGTGAAGGCCAAAAGTTTGAGCTTTTGTTCTGGATGACCGTAAAATTCCATAGCAATCAGACTCATAGCTTGCTTGACATCATTGACTAAGAGGACTGGAATACCAACTTCAAAGTCTGTTTCACTAATATAAAATCTAAGCCCAGCTGTCACAGCTTTTTCCAAAAATTCTCTCTTGAAATGATCGCCCTTGACAAAAAAGAGAGTAGAAGCATCAGCTTCTCGGCTGTCATAGCTAATCTTGGAGAAGGCGAATTCGCTGTCGCTGTAATCAAAGAAGTATTCTCCGTTTGCAATAATTTCACGGAAATTGTGGTCTTTTTTCAAAATATCTAATGCAGTTTTAATTTTTATCATATCTCTATTGTAAACCTAAAGACTATGTTTTACAAGAGCTCAGGAAAAGTTTATAATAAAATAAGAATAAATCAAAGAGGTTATTTATGGACCAACCAAAAACAACAAGTCAGCAGCAGCAAATGTTGCGGGGGACTGCCTGGCTGACTGCCAGTAATTTTATTAGCCGTCTCTTAGGAGCTATTTATATCATTCCTTGGTATATCTGGATGGGACGGCACGGAGCGGAAGCCAATGGTCTCTTCACCATGGGATACAATATCTATGCATGGTTTCTGCTGATTTCTACAGCAGGAGTACCGGTGGCCGTCGCTAAGCAGGTGGCCAAGTACAACACCATCGATAAGGAAGAGCATAGTTTTACCCTTATTCGTGAGTTTTTGAAATTTATGCTGCTTTTAGGGGCTGTTTTTGCAGTCATCATGTACCTGCTGTCTCCTGTTTTCGCTAGCATGTCGGGCGGTGGCAAGGACTTGATTCCAGTCATGCAAAGCCTATCCTGGGCTGTGCTGATTTTCCCGTCCATGAGTGTTATCCGTGGCTTTTTCCAAGGGTTTAACAATCTTAAGCCTTACGCCATCAGCCAGATTGCGGAGCAGGTTATTCGGGTTATTTGGATGCTCCTGACTGCCTTTTTCATCATGAAGATTGGATCTGGAAACTATGTAGAGGCCGTCACCCAGTCCACCTTTGCTGCCTTTATTGGGATGCTGGCTAGTATGGGAGTTTTGGTTTTCTATCTGTGGAAGACTGGCATGTTGCGGTCCATTCTTGATAAACCTGAAAATTCAGCAGAAATCAAGGGGCGGACTTTGCTCTGGGACACGGTTCGGGAAGCAATCCCTTTCATCATTACAGGATCAGCCATTCAGCTTTTCCAAATCATTGACCAGATGACCTTTATCAACAGCATGAAGTGGTTCACAAGTCTCAATGAGTCTCAGTTGAAAGTCATGTTTGCTTACTTCTCAGCCAATCCTAATAAGATTACGATGATTTTGATTGCTGTGGCGACTTCAATCGGTGGGGTTGGAATCCCGTTGCTGACAGAAAACTATGTTAAGGGAGATTTGAAGGCGACTGCCCGTCTGGTTCAGGATAATCTCAGCATGTTACTCTTCTTTATCTTACCGGCTACGATTGGATCAGTTCTAGTGGCTGAGCCGCTTTATACAGTCTTTTATGGAAAACCAGATAGCCTGGCTCTGGGGCTCTTCATCTTTGCTATGCTGCAAACGATTATCCTAAGTATCTATACAGTCCTTGCTCCGATGATTCAGGCACTTTTTCAAAATAGAAAGGCCATCATCTATTTCCTCTATGGAGTTGCTGTCAAGCTGATCTTACAAATTCCGCTTATCTATTTATTTAAAGCATACGGAACTCTTCTTGCGACAACCATTGGTCTGATTATTCCAATTGTATTGATGTATCAAGAAATTCGTAAGGTTACTGGTTTGAATCCTAGAAATCTTAAAAAACGGACAATCTTGACTTGTATTTTAACTGTTTTGATGACACTGGTTGTTCTCATATCAGAATTTATCATTGGTTATTTATTCCAGCCAAGCGGACGGATTTCGAGTTTTATCTATTTAGCCATTATCGGAGGAATTGGAGTCGCAGTTTACGGAGGATTCTCACTCAGCGTTCGTTTGCTGGATCGCTTTATTGGTGAAAGAGCAACCAGTCTGCGTCGGACTTTTCACATCAAATAAAAAGCCTATGGGCTTTTTGTTTTGAATCAAGACAGGACAGCAAATTGTCTGATATTCAAGAAAAACTAACAAACCTCTTTTATAAAAATTGGTAGAGTCGGTGGCTAAAGAAAGCTTCGACTTCCTCAAAAAAATCTGGAAGATGCTTGGATGTTTTCTTTGAATAGAGCATAGTCAGCTGATATTAAAATAGTGACCATAGCTTCAAACTATACCTAGATCTTAAAAAGAAAAAAGTTTAGCTTTTTCTGAAAATGTTACAATAGAAAGGTAAAACAATTGAGGGAAATTTCCCAATATTTTTTATCGGAGGTTGCTATGAGTGAGAACTTAAAACTAAATACTATTTTAGCTCAAGCTGGGATTAAGAATGATAAAACGACTGGTGCCCTGACAACACCTTTGCATTTTGCAACTACTTATCAGCATCCTGAGTTTGGTCAGTCAACAGGCTATGATTATACGCGTACGAAGAATCCGACACGTGCTAGTTTGGAAGAAACGCTAGCAGCTATTGAAAGTGCAGATTATGCTTTAGCAACTAGCTCAGGGATGAGTGCCATTGTTTTGGCTTTTAGCATATTTCCAGTGGGCAGCAAAGTTCTTGCTGTACGGGACCTTTATGGTGGCTCTTTCCGCTGGTTTAATCAGCTCGAGCAAGAAGGTCGCTTTCATTTTAGTTATGCTCGCAGTGAAGAAGAGCTGTTAACTGAATTGACAGACCAAGTGGATGTTGTTTATATCGAAACGCCTACAAATCCTTTGATGGTCGAGTTTGATATTGCTCGCATTGCTAAAGCTGCTCATGAGAAAGGCGCGACCGTGGTAGTAGATAATACCTTTTACAGTCCAATTTATCAAAGGCCACTTGAGGATGGAGCAGACATTGTTTTGCATTCTGCAACCAAATATCTAGGAGGGCACAACGATGTTTTAGCCGGAGCGATTATGACCAGTGATGCTAAGATTTATGAAAAGCTTTTTTATCAACTTAATACAACTGGTGCCGTTTTATCACCGTTTGACAGTTATATGCTTCTTCGGGGGCTCAAAACCCTGTCTTTGAGAATGGAACGTTCTACGCAAAATGCTTTAGCTGTCGTGGAGTTTTTGAAAAAATCTGCGGCTGTTAAGGAGGTGCTTTACCCAGGAAAAGGAGGTATGATTTCTTTTAAGGTTGTGGATGAGAGTAAAATACCTGATTTATTGAATAATCTTAAAATCTTCACTTTCGCTGAAAGTCTGGGAGGAGTGGAGAGTTTAATTACCTATCCGGCAACTCAAACGCATGCAGATATTCCTGTAGAAATGCGCCATTCTTATGGTTTGACGGATGATCTACTGAGACTGTCTATTGGTATTGAGGATAGCCGAGATTTAGTGACTGACTTGCAGTCAGCATTGGAGGCTTAATATGGGAAATTATAATTTTGAAACAGCACCGAATCGATTGGGGCAACATACTTATAAGTGGAAAGAGGCAGAAAATGACCGAGAGGTTTTGGCTGCCTGGATAGCTGATATGGACTTTGAAGTCCTGCCCGAAGTAAGGCAGACAGTTCATGATTATGCAGAACAGTTAGTCTATGGTTATACCTATGCTAGTGATAGCTTGATTCAGTCTGTATTGGACTGGGAAAAAGAAGAGCATGGCTACGTTTTTGAAAAAGATGCGCTTGTCTTTATTGAAGGGGTAGTTCCAGCTATCTCCATAGCCATTCAGGCTTTTACTCAGGAAGGAGATGCGGTGTTGATTAATACTCCGGTATATCCTCCCTTTGCTCGCAGTATTGAGCTCAATAATCGTAAACTGATTACGAATTCTTTGATAGAAGAGGACGGCTTATACCAGATTGATTTTGAGCAGTTAGAAAAGGATTTGGCGGAACACGATGTTAAAGTATATGTGTTTTGCAATCCTCACAATCCTGGTGGCCGTGTTTGGGAAAAAGAGATACTAGAAAAAATTGGCCGACTCTGTCAGCAGCACGGGGTGATTTTAGTTTCTGATGAAATCCATCAAGACTTGACCTTTTTTGGCAATAAACACTGTTCTTTTAACACAGTTTCGCCTGATTTCAAAGATTTTACACTGATTTTGAGCAGCGCAACTAAGACTTTCAATATTGCTGGTACAAAAAATTCCTACGTTGTTGTTGAAAATCCAAAGTTGAGAAAGAAATTTCAGCAACGTCAGCTGGCCAATAATCATCATGAAGTATCTAGTCTAGGGTTTTTAGCTACGGAAGCTGCTTATCGCTATGGCAAGCCTTGGTTGACTGAACTCAAAGCTGTTCTGGAGGATAACATTGATTTTGTAGTCGCTTACTTTAGTCAGCATGCTCCTAGCCTCAAGGTTATGAAGCCACAAGGAACTTACCTGATTTGGCTGGATTTTTCAGCTTATAACTTGACGGATGAAGAGTTATTTCAGATTTTGCGCCAGAAAGCAAAAGTAGTCCTTAACCGAGGGACGGACTTTGGAAAAGAAGGAAAAAATCATGCGCGGCTGAATGTTGCAGCACCTAAAAGTATCATAGAAGAAATTTGTAAGCGAATTGCAGAAAATTTACCTCGTTGAGCAAATAAAACGGAATCTTTTCCTCAAGAGAGACTTGCTTGGAATCATAGATGGACATTTCAAGGTATTTCAAAAGGTGTTTTTAAAGAAAATAGGGATGACTTACAGCGGTGAAAATGATGCCAAGGTAGCCTTGATGAATAAATTGAAAGTGATAAAAGGAGAAAACCATGACATTTGAAGAAATTTAGAAAAACCATGATTTTAGATATTCTTTAGTGTCGCTTTACAGTGATTTATAGCGGTTTATAGCAAGAATACCAATATTAGTTCATCTTTGATATTCTTCAGGAGTCCACAAAAAGGTGAACAAAAAAGCCCTCAAAAAGGGCGTGAAATTTGATGAGTTCAGCAGGCAAGAAACTAGCACCCCCACAAGGTGCTTTTTTTGTTTTCTGACGAAATATGTACATACTTTTCCATACTTTAGTTTCTGATTGTTGATAGTTACATTATATCAAAAAAGGAGCGCTTGGCCTTGTGGGCTATGACTCTTCTTAATTGTCTAGACTATGCAAGCCTTCGGTTGTGACTATATTATATCACGTTACCAATCGAAAAATAAAGGCTAAAAAGCGCGTGGTTATCAATTATGTTAACGTCAACAATACTGATTCACGCGATTATCACGCGCAAGCCTACTGTATTTTTATAGTTCGTCTTTTTCTGTCTTTTCTCTGAGAATTCTATCCCAAATCTTATAAAAAGAGTGTCCTTTCGGAATAACAGGGGGATTTTTAGCAAATTCTTCTTGTGTTAAGGTGGTTTCTTTGTCTAATATTGTACCATCTGCTAGTTTAGTGCCTTTAGGGACAATGTGTGTTATTGTTGGATTCCATTTTTCTTTAACTTTTGCCATGTTAAATACTCCTTTATGGTAAAAACAGAACCGTCCCACCTCCTACCGCAGAAAAGTCTGTTTCAAGGGGAGATGGAAAAGCTCTGTTTATAAGTCAATTATATCATAGTTAATTATTAAGCATGGATTTTTTTATCAGCAATAGCGTCTGTTAGTGTCTGTGAGAAGTTCAAACCTAATTCACGCCCTAGATTATCTGCCCAACGTGGGATAGTGAGTGTTTTCTTTACAGGCTCTTGGCTGCCTAGATACTCGGCGACGTCAACCATAACCATTGAGACAAAGGATTTGCTGGGGTCATAAGTCAGTGTTATACCCTCATCATCGCGAAAAGGATTATTATCAGCTAAAGATAAGGTGTTAATAGGGCTAGGAGTGGGAATATCTCGCCCATTCTCGATATAGTCCGCTAGGTTAATACCTAACCAATCGCTAGCCATTGCCATAGCGTCTGCCATGTTCTCGCCTTGAGTTGCTGAATGTTCAAAATCAGGGAAAGTAACAAAATAAGGGACATTCGTTCCGTCTGTATCGTCATAATAAAATAAAGCTGGATAAGTGACAAGCATAGTTTACCTCCAAAAGAAAACAAGCGGTAGGCTGTCACTATAACAGCCCTGCTTGCTTTTTGATACCCCTTTCGGTGTATTTGTTAATCTCACCGTGGGGAATGGTTATAGGTCGCTCTCCAGCTTTTTCAAGCTTAACGTGCGACCCCTTGCCGCCTTTGGTCTTTATCCAACCGTGGGCAGTCAGTAACTTAACCATTTCTTTTTGTGTCATAGGCATAGCGCTTTTACCTCCTGACAAGATAATTATATCATACGTACTACACGTATTCAACTAAAAGGCGATATTAGCGGTGAAACAAGTCCTAAAACAGGAGCGCTTTTATGTATAACGAGACTAAAAATCTTGTATTATCAATGTTTTTGAGGTTCTACCCCCCCTACCTAAAAATTTGAAAAAATGGCGCGTGATGTAAGACGAGAGTTTGTTGCGGCTCTCTTATCCACCACATAGGGGCGGGGGGTAACGCACCTTATGAATCAACTCTGAAGCAGAAAGGGGTAGTATTGTAGCTGTTAGACTAGCTTGAAAGGTTGGTCTTATCATGTTTATATTATGGCTTTAAAGTTTCAAAAAGGGAATTTTTCGCACGGAAAAGGCCGCGTCCTTTTAAACCGAAACAATATAGCCCCGTTCAAAAAAATAGGGGGTAGTTTCCGAACTTTGAACAGTATACGTGATAGCCTGGAGCATTTGGCAAAAAGGTAAGCAGCGGAAGAAGCTGCTTTGCTAAGTAAGTTTAGAAGCTCCATCACTCGTAAGCTTAGCAAGATTCTTTATTCCTGAACTCTTTATCCTGTAAATTGTAGTTTTTGACTTTTCTATCTTGTCTTCGATATTCCATATTTCCAAGTGATTGACATAGAACATCCGCAATACTGACCTTTCAAGAGGATCGCTCAGCTTGTCAATGAGTTTAGAAGTTTCTAAATGTTCATTGATTAGATTGGAGAGTCTGTCTTGTATATCTTCTTTCAACTTCAAAACATAGACAAGTTCATTCTCTGTATTGTTGGCTCTGCTAGTCTGGACTTTGGTTTGTGTCAGAGTTGATTTTTTAAATAGACCTTGTTCTAGATATTGAAGTTCTAACTGCAAACTCTGAATCTCTTTATCTAACCATCTAATACCTTCTAACTTTGCTTTTACTTGCTCTGGTGTCACGCTTTGGCCTCCTCTTGTGGTATAATAAATCTATCAAATCTATACCAAGGAGTCAGTCGCAAGGCTGGCTTTTTGCTTGCTTTTCTCTCTTTTCAGGTATATACTTGATATATACAAACAAAGGAGAAAAGAAATGAATACAGTAAAAACCCGTAAAGTTGGGAATTCTCTGACTGTGACCATTCCCAAGGCGCTAGATGTCCCGGAAGGTCAAGAAATGGTCGTTTACAAGGGCGCTGATAATGTGATCGTCCTAGCTCCAAAGATTGCAGATCCATTCTCTGAAGTGGCTGATCTCCGTATGGAAAATGACTTTGAAGGGGTGAAACTACTTGACAGTGAAATCTAACTATATCCCAGAAAAGCAGGATATCATCTGGATAGACTTTGATCCATCTGTCGGGCGTGAGATACAGAAGCGCCGCCCTGCCGTGGTGGTATCTCGTAAAGAATACTCAGAACGCACTGGCTTCGTTGCTGTCTGCCCTGTCACGCATGGCCAGAAGAAACTAGAAAAGCTAGGCTTGCTGGTTCCTGTCCTGTCCTCTGAGGTAGACGGCTCAGTGAATCCGCTCCAGCTTTATACCTTCGACTTTCGAGAACGTCAGGCGCAAAAAATCACCACCATGGACACACCGAGCTTTCAGAAGGTTGTTCAACTCTATAACTTCATCTTTGAAGCATGAATCGATCAAGCTAAGGCGGAGCGCCTTGGCTTTTTTTGCGTTTTCTCATGGTTCGCTCTTGCTTCGTTCGAGGTTCAAGTGCTATATGACTTGATCGGTTCGCCGTGAGAAAAAATGTATAATGACGGTGTGAAGCTCTTAGGGGTGCGTGGGTAGGAGGATACCCCCCTATCTGCTTACAGTTTGATAAGCAATTAAGAAAAGTTTTTATCACTCTTATTTCCTTGTCATTCTGCAAGCAATTAAGGCAAGTTATTTCTTAGCTTATCTGCTTGTCGTTTTGTAAGCAACAAATCCAAAATAACAGACTTTTAAACTTCTCTTATCTCCCTGCCATTTTGTAAGGAAATAAGGGGAGTTATTTTAGTTCTTATCTGCTTGTCATTCTGCAGGGAGAAAATTCAAATTAAGGAAGCTAAAACTTCTCCTTATCTCCTTGCAGTTTTTCAGGAAGCAAACTCAAAATAAGCGACGTTATTGCCTCTCTTATTTCCTTATCGTTTGACAAGGAGAAAAACGAAAATAAGGATCTTTTAAATTCGTCTTAACTCCCTATCGTTTTGTAAGCAATTAAGAAGGCTTATTGTCGTCCTTATCTGCCTATCATTCTGCAAGGAGAAATCCGAAATAAGAGGGGTAAAAACTCCGCTTATCTGCTTGATAAATTACCCCACTTTCTTGGGCTTCGCTCGAGGTTCAAGCACGCGCAGCATAACCCAAAAACTGGTATTTTTTAGAGCTTTAGCTATTCCGCTTAGTGGCCGAGAAGCTACCTCAATCTACCCAAACCATTCATCCAAAGACTGTCACCTTTTCTAGTATAGTTCAGGAATTTTTGGTAGTGCTTATAATACCTGGCGCGTTTCATATACTTAGGTCGTTCAGGAAAAGCGTCAAACATATATCCGCCACGTTTAGGACTCCAGCCCGGCTCTACCTTTCTAGCCTCTCTCAGTGCTCTCTCCCAATAGTATTGGCAATCTGTCTTACTGCGGTTTAGGGTTGACTTGTGTATTTTCTGGCATGATCCGCAACCATAAAGTATATGTCGCTTAAAGAGTATTCTGCACCGCTTGCTGCAGATAGGGCATAGAAAGAAGTAGCGATAGCCTCCCTTAGTCCCTGGTATTCTATCTAAATCAAAGTAGTCTTTGTCAAGGGTGATCCATAAATTATCTAAGTCTATTTCTAGTTTTTTGCTGTCTAATTTAGCTATACCATGAGAGATATTATTGATTTTCATAGGCTTTATAAATGTTTCTATGGCTATTGATTTTATAGTTTCCATCTGCTCCAAAATACCTATATACAGAAAAACCCAAATCTATTTGGATAAGTAGCAATTAAGCCACAAAAAGAGGCAATCCCCCTTTGCTGCTATTCTTCACTGAGTAAGCCGCTTACTACCACATCACGGACAAACTGAGCCTGTTTTTCTTTGGGCAGTTGCAGGGCTTCAAGTAAAGACTCCAGGGCTTGCTTGTCTGTGCTTGCGACTAACTTCTTAATGATATTCTGAAACTGCCCTTCCAGGTACTCGCAAAAATGGATCCGCTGGGCTTGTGTTGGCTGCACTGGTACTGGTGAACTATCTGCAATCAGCAAGAAGCAGGCTTCCGCGATTTGGGCGAATAACTTTGCACGCGCTTCAGGGTGTCTGTATAACTCATAGGCATTTATGCTGGTGTCTTCTGTCCGGAGCTTCTCACCTAGTTCAATCAGTTTAAGCGTATCTGCAAGTTCTACCGGTGTTGTATCGGTCATAAAATCGTCACGTTTGCGATTGAGTTCCTCCAGTTCCTGATCTGCTTGTTCAAAGTATGTTGGTTCTGTCATAGGCTTCCTCCTTATTCTTTATATAGGACCAGTAGCCCCAATGTTGCACTCAAATTCTCATAGTCACCCTCAGTTGCTTCAGTGCATTTTACATCCACAACTTCAACACTTGCCATAAAGTTATTGATTTGAGCTTCGAATTCCTGCAGGCTTTGCTTCTGTTGTCGATAAAATATCTTGATTTTCATTTCTTTCCTCCATTTTTTAGACGCTTCTTTTGTTTTTTATACACTTAGTTTTGGAAGTGTATAAATTTAAAACCCAGTCATATCAAGGGATAAAGTCTTATTTTATACACTTTAGACACTTTATACACTAAAAATTAAATATATATAAACAAATAATAGGGGAGCTTTCTATAATACTCTTATAGGGAAATTTCAAAAAAAGTGTATAAAGTGTGGGAAGTGTCTAAAACCATTGATAATACAGTGTTTCTAAGTGTGTTAAAAAAATAAGCTAGTGTATAAAGTGTATAAAATTTCAACGTTTTTTCTTAACTTTTAGCCTATTGTTGTAGTAACCTCGTTCATTTTTTGGTTTTTTCTGTCTTTCTGGGGTTTCTCTGCCATTGAAATAATTAAGACTGGCAAAAGACGGTAAATCTTCTTTAGGATAAAAACCTTTATGAATCTGTTGACCCGCTGGGATAGTTTTCTGGCCAACTGTAAAACCTTCAGGAAGATTACTCTTAATTTCTCGGTGTAAGCCCATTTCTGACCTAGATTGTTTTATATCATAGTACTCCAAGAAACACTTCCAAACATGATAAACAAAGCTGTTAGGGATAAATTCACTGTTTAGATCATCAGTAAAAAACTTGGAAATAAAATCAATAACAGGGTTCATATCTTTGTGGTGTTCTTCCAAGATTTCAATAGACTTCATAGGGTTAATATCAGTAATCGGTGTTTCAATCGCCAACTTAACCAAATACTCCAGGACTTCCTTTCGGTTGATATAATCTTCTTTTATGGCTTTATTAGGCTTGTCTTTGAATACTTTGGTAAAAGGTAAAATTCTAAATCGTCGATCAATAGCCGACTTATCCCCGTTCATTCTTGGTAAGCCATTAGAAGATTGTACTACCGTCATATTCAGGCGTATGCTATATGGTCGCTTTCCTTTATCTTCAATGGTCATGATGTCGCCTGTCGCTAAGCTGAACATATCTGATGTGTCTTTTATAACAGCGTCTTTCTGCACATCATCACCGATAACTAGGGATTTCCCCAATAGGATAGAGGTTGAGAATTGACTTTTAGTTAAGCCTGTAATTTTCAAGCTGGCCACATTTTCCATCCCCACCAAGTTGATCAGCAACTGCTGGAAAGTGCCTTTTCCGGTGCCTCCCTCACCAAATAGCCAAAAGATCTTTTGCAAAGATTGCCCCGTGATACTGGCTTTTATGATCTGGATAGCGAGGTTATAAAGTTCCGTATCACCGTCAAATAATTCTAGAAGCCATGTTGTCGGTTTCCAACCTTTTATGATTGGTTCTTTTGCGTTAGGGTTGTAGCTCGTTCTTATCTTTCGTGTGACCGTTATAGCTGGTGTAATATCTTCAAATATGCCTGATTTGGCATTGTAAAGTTGCTTACCGATAACAGTATAGCCACTTTGAATCTCTTTCATTTGGCTCTGTCTAGCAATTTTATACAATGTGTCAAAGGCTTGTTTCTCAGTAGCATTTGGGAAGATTATAGAGATAAGATCCTGTAAAAATTCGTTATCTTCTACCCAGATGCCAAAATCAGGGTTATAGAAATAGAGTGGGGCTTTTTGCCCTTGTGCCTCTGGTTTAATCCTGATAAAGTGAATATGCTTTGTCAGCATGATTGCCACGCCTAGCGGTTTAGTAGGTAGGGCTTTATTACTCGCTTCTTGCCCTTTTTGTCTAGCTAGTTCCTCGTGCTGCTCTATGGTCAATCTTCCGTCTTTTACATTTTCAAGGTGCTTGCTATCAGCTATAACTTCATCATAGGCTGCTTGATAAGCCTCTTCCTTGAGTTCCTGGCATTCTTTGATTAGTTGTCCTCTAACACCTTTGAATGTTTTGAAATATTTATCCTCGGTTTCACGCGCATCTAAGATTTCGCTTTCTAGATTTTTCAATTCTTCTTTTTCGATTGTTCTACCCTCTCTTTCTAAATTCTGCTCTAGCTATACTGGTAAAAGTACGGTCTAGCTCCTCGATAGGCAACGGGTCAGGCGTCACGCTGTTAGCTATATTTGCCAATTCGTAAGCTGTTTCTATGTCACAATCCACCCACTTATTAAAGAGCAGTCCTACAAAGCGCGTGAGTGCCACGTTACGCCCTCCCTCGTCTCCAAAACCATTGAAAAGGGTGTCTATGACCCTCATAGTGATAGAGCGTTGTCCGTTTGTTCTGGGGGTGTAAGGAGCAGCAGTAGTAGTTTTTTTGTTGAGTGGTTCAGTACTCCCCTGTGGTACTGGATAATCTAGACCGTGCTCGACAATTTTTTGATAGTCTGCTGGGTCGCCTGTTGTGACTGGTAGCCCTTGGAGTTGTGACCAGGTTAGACTAGCCATGTCAAAGGGGATCCCTATCTTGTCAGCAATCTCCTTCACTACCTGTTTATAGGTTGCCTCATTCATCACATTGCTAGGCTTCACCACAAGGCGAAAACGGGGGCTTTTTGGGGTGTGTTTGATGGTGGGGTATAAGATATAGGAGTAGCCAAATAAAGCGCCAGAAACAGCTTCTATGAAGCTCTCAGATGTGCTCAGTATCTCGTCATAGTCAAGGAAAATCAAATCCCGATATACTAAACTTTGATTACTTCTGCGATAGTTGCCATTTTTTTCTGGGCTCACTTTACCGCTTAGACAGTAGGGCGCTACAGTTCGTTTGTATTCCTCAATATCTGCACCCTCTGGGACTACCATGGGTTTAAACTGTGCGACATACTCAAATGGCTCTAGCTTGCCTTTATATGGCCGGACCAGTGATCCAAATCCTCGGCTTTCATAGATGGCCATCCTATCGACCCTTTCTTCGTTTCTTTTTCAGGCGTTTTGAGCGTTTTTGCTCCTCGTGTGTAAGAGGTTTAGGCTGCCTATCTTTATAAATTTTCATATCGTGATATTTACCGCCGCCTTGTGCGGGGTGTACGTTATACCTTGCCATTTTCCACCCCCAAAAATTTTAGAAGTTCGCTAACCCTGTAATATACTTTTCTAGCGTCCTCTAGCGGCGGCTTGTATCGTCTTAGACCCGCCTTTTCCCACCGTTGCAGTGTCTTATATTTTATGTCCAGTTCGTCCATGGCTTGCTGGGCTGAAATTAGCCCCGTCAAGCGTGGTTTGACCTTCTCACGCGCTTCTAGATAATTCTCCACAAGCTCCAGAACGCCATGAGTTAGCTCATATTCACTTTCTTTGCTGAGACTAAACATTCTGATCAGCTCCCTTCAGCAGTTCTTTGTAGCTTTCTAGATCAGCTTTGATAAGCACATCTAGACGCCTTCCTTCTGTGTCATACTGAGCCTTTAGCTCCCTGATACCTGCTAGGCGTTCGGTATCATTAGCAGGGATATAGTAGCCGTTACTTGCTCCACGTTTGGCCACAATGGGAATACCATAGCGAACGATAAGCCGAAGAATATAATCTCGTAAGGCTCTCATCTCCAGCCCTAGTACATTGGCAATATCCCGCCCTGCGCGTGGCTCGTCCGCCCCTACGGGGATCAGTCTTAGAATTCTTTCTTCAAGTTCGGTCATAGCTGCCCTCCTTCCGGTATGTCTCGGCTAGAGCGTCATGTTCTGAAATAAGTTGTTTTAGAGCGTGGTTAGCTGTGTGGAGTAGGGGAAAAGTTCTCTGCCCCTCCTCTGCACTAGCTAACTCTAAGACCTCTAGAATGTCCTTTAACTGTCCGCAAAACCCTTCATAGTCGACTAGAATATCATTTGTTTTATTTGTCATCCTCTGCCCTCCATTGTTTCAAGCCATTTTTCCATCTTTCTGAGTTGCCGTTTGGTGATATATCCTCGGCGTCTGTAAGCAATAGCCCAGGAGTGAAACAGCTCAGCACATACGCCGGCTAGAAAGAAAAGTAGTAGTGTTAAAATTGCGCCTAGTAGTTCGCTCATTTGAGTAGTTCCTTTTCTTTTAAGTCTTTTATAATCAAATCGCGCAGATATTGCCAAATATTGCCGGTGTCATCTGGCGCCAGTTCTTCAGGGTCTGTGAAACTTCTTACCGCTGCATTAAGATAATTGAATAAAAGCCAGTGGGGGCGAGGGTGCCCTAAGTTAAGGGAATTTTTGGCTAAAAACTCATCATGTTTCTTCAACTCTCCCAGCAAGTTATCCACGTTTGCATTTAAGAAATTCTCATGATCGGCTTCCTGTTCTCTGTAAGCCTCTGCTAGCTTGTCAAACTCAAGCCATAGGGCAGTGATAGCAAACCTGCACTGTTCAGTGATTTCAGTCGCCCCCTTGTGTTTTTTTGCTAAATGCCATTCACTTAGTATGTCCAGTTTTTCCTCTGCAATGCGTAACCGTTCTTCAAAATCTTTAAAATATTGTTCCATGTTTTTTACCTCTGTTTTTTGATTTTTTCTGTGTAATTGCTATGCCAATGAGCATGCTTTTCCGTGATAAAAAGACTTATTTCTTGCATAGTTTCTTATACTGTTTTTTTGCAAGCCTAGACTATTCCCAGCGGATAACCGCCCCAAACTTACCAGTTTTCCCTATGGTCGTGTAAGTTTGTGCCAAAATAATAGTCTAGCTGTGTGTGATTCTCTCAGGGTGGTTTAGCTTTTGCTAATGGCGATACCAGCACCTAATACTTTTTTCTCTCCAGTTTTAAGAGTTGGCGCTCTCCGTATGGTCAAAGTGTCCTAGATATGCTATAATCTAGGTATAAATCTTTACTAAAACCCTTTTAATAACAGCTTGCCTGCTTGTTTATTATGTTTTAGTGATAGTGTGAAAGGCTTTGCTGATTGGTCTCGGTAAGCCTTTTTTGTTGTTTTCACGCGCCTTGAGGTGCGTTTTCTTTTGGTCTGAAGACCATGGACTTAATATCCTGATAGGTCATGCCCAAGTTAATCATAGCGATAGCCATATCTTCCAAGGCTTGGTATCTGACAAGCTCGGCACTAGTCAGGCTATCGATACCTGTCAGACCACCACGCGCTGCCATCAGTTGCTTTTTATTCATGCCGCTAGTGCCTTTTAGCAAAAGATTTGTAATGGTGCTATGCGCGTGCTTTGGTTTTTGTTCCCAGTTCTTAATGCTGTCATGCAAAGTCTTACGCTTTGGCTTTTCTAAAGCACGCTGCAGCTTAAACTGAGTTAGCTCGTCCCGCATTTCAAAGAATGCTTTGACAAGGTTTGTCTTGAACTCAACAACTTGCGGTGTGTTGTCTAAGTAAGTGATTAGTAGAGTAGCTTGTTGCTCATTTAAACGATAGACCTTTTTAGGTCGTCCTTTTCCGTCTAATTTATGGATTTCAAATCCATAAAATCCAAACGCCGTAAATCGCTCTTTGTGATTTCTTAGTAGGCGTGTTACAGTGTGGTGCTGTACTCCAGCACATTCAGCGATAATCTCGCTTGTTGTATACGGCTCTTTCTTGCCGTCCATGTAGACTAGGTTCATTGGGGCTCCTTTCTAGTTTGGTACGTTTTTTTTCGTACTTTCTCCCAAAAAAATAAAATCCATTGGGACCTTGTATAGTTCTGTAAGTTCCTGCAATAAGTCAATTGGAATTTTTGTACAATTTTTTTCGTACTTTGAAATAGTCTGAAAATTTCTGTTGACTTTTTTAGCAACTTCTCGCAGAGTATAGCCTGCTGTAATACGAGCCGCCTTAAGTGTAATTTGTTCCATTGGTTTGCTCCTTTCTCTTAGCGTGATTTAATTGTATTATTATTTTCGTACTTTGTCAACGATTTTCTTTAAAAATATTATTATTTTCGTACTCCGATTTAAAAAGTATGATATAATTAGAAAGTAATGGAGGTTTATATCATGGCGAAAAATAGCCCTCAAGATGTGAAAAATAGAGAGTTTTTCTCTGAAAATCTTAACAGAATTATGCGAGAAAGAAATATCAGACAAGTAGATTTACATAATGCTCTTGATATTCCGAAAAGTACTTTGACAGGATATGTGAAGGGGAGGTCAATGCCAACTGCCGGCAACCTTCAAAAACTTGCTGATTTTCTAAATGTAAAAAAATCAGTCTTAGATCCTAGGTTTATTCACAATGATATAGATGAAATTGCTAGAGAGCAGTTGGCAGGTTTTTATAAGAAGCTTATAGAAGAGGGAGTTAACGATCTATTAAGCCGCTTTATTATGGCAGAGTTGAATGACCTTTATTTTAATCCTGAAAAACAGTACCCTTCTACCTCTTTCAAGGACAAGGAGCAATTTTTAAATCACTTTGCTCAAAATAGCATTGCGATAAGGGAAAAATGGTTAAATGTAAAGGAGGTCAATTATTATGTATTGGACAGGTTGAAGTATAACATTTCACAAGCTTTTAAAGAAACTCAAGTAATATTAAATAACAACATCAAAAACAATGACAAATACGTTATCCAAGGTTTGGACCCTAAAAAAATTCCAGATCTCTCGAAAGAATTAACGAAGTTAGAAGATAGAGTTTTAGATAGCATAAAAAAACTATCACTATCTCATTCAGATGCTCTGGGTTAATACTTGCTGTCATCAATTTATCAGTAAGGCATACCCACGCGCATAACTGCATAAAACACACCAAAGGAGAAAAAACACAATGAAAAAAGCCCTCATTGCAACTGTCGCAACTCTCGCCATCGGATCAGCAGGGGCGGGATATTATTTTCTTTCTTACGCTCCACATCAAGAGGCCGTAAGCAGATTTGAAAAAGCAGCGGCAGCACTCGACGACGAAAACAAGGAGATTGAAAAGCTGGTGTCAGACGCCGAAAAGCTGGTAAAAGAAAACGCTGAACCGTTGGAAGCGGCCGCTTTAGAGGAGTTGAAAACAACTGTAGCCGATACAAAAAAAGCGATTCGCAAAGTTCCGAAAATGGGAAGTGATACGGCAGATATTGAGAAACAGGCCGAAGAACTAGCCCAGCCTGTGGACTACTCAAATACTCAGAAAGAATTGACCGACAAGATGGCCGGCTATAAAAAGAGTGTGACCCAGCTTCAGCAGATCACCAACCCATCAAGCGAGTTTGTAGAAACACGGCTAAAAGAAATTGATACAATTACAGGCGTTCAATCAGTAACGGAAGCTAATGATCCTAATGGAAGCTTGAACAAGCAGGGCGGCTATACCGCTTCAGTCTATTTTGCTGATAGTCAAGTCACGGAAGCAGTGGACGGCTCGGATATTGTGGGTAAAGGAACAGACAGTGGCGGTAACGTAGAAGTCTATAAGACCAAAGAAGAAGCTGAAAAGCGTAACACCTACTTATCAGCGTTTGATGGCAACGGGATTTTAAATCCAGGTTCCCACTACGTTTACGGGACTGCTGTTATCCGTACCTCCCGCCATCTAACAGCTAGCCAACAAACGGCCCTAACTGAAAAAGTTTATCAAAAGCTGATTGAAGTAAAATAAACCTCCCGCAAAATATTTTTTCAAGGTTTGTCATGTTCTGATATTCCAGAACCTGACAAAATCTGTTTTAGTACTTTCAAAATATCAACCTTTTACTCTTTTAGGGCTGCCGAAAGTGCCGATTTCAGAATTCTGAATTTGGAAAGTTCCAACATGAAACCATTTAACTAAAAACTGTTGAAAGGCTTATAAACACTGGCTTTTCTAGCTTTTGGAGTCTTCAAAAATTCATGTTTTTTCATATTCTGCGCGTGATTTCTCGGCGTTCGCTCGGAGTTCAACGCCTACCAAATCTTCTGAATAACGAATACACTAAACCACAGAAAGGAAACCGCATGACCTACAAACAAGATTACCTGGATGATATTTTGGTTCGCATGGCCTACCATTCCAGCGGGATTGAGGGGAACACCATATCTCTTCCTGAAACGGTCAGCATCATCTTGGAAAGCACCCTGCCAGGGAAGCACAAGAGTATTAGAGAGTTCTACGAGATAGAGAACCACAAGCAGGCCTTTTCTTTGCTGCTGGATAGCTTGACCAATCGTGCCCCTTTGACTTTGGGTCTGGTGCAAGATTTCCACGCGCTATTGACAGACCGCCTACAGCACGATAGAGGGCGCTTTAAAACGGTTCAAAATGCCATCATAGGGGCTGAGTTTAAGACGGCTTCACCAGAAGAAACGCCTTTTTTAATGGCTCAATGGGTGGATAATACGGCCTATAGGCTGGATATGGCAAAGAGTGAGTGCGAGATACTAGAAGTACTGGCCGACACTCATATCCAGCTAGAGCGTATTCACCCTTTTAGTGATGGTAATGGCCGAGCTGGCCGCCTAATCCTGATGTACTTGGCTATGAAGTACCTGGGCGCTCCAGTCATTGTCAGCAAGAATGATCGGGCAGAGTACATGGAGCTTTTAGCCAATCAAAATATCCAAGGTCTGGCTGACCTATTGCAGCAGTCACTAGATGCTGAAAAAGAGAGAATGAGCCAGTTTTAGTTTTTGGGAAGGTGCAGCGATTCGTACGAGACTCTTAGGAGCGTCTCTGGCCTTGTTTTTACGGCTTGAAATACTTTCCGAGTGAATTTGTACCCAAGACAAAATCACGCGCTTAGAACAGTTCTCATGACGGTTTCTCGGTGTATAAATAGACTTCAGCAAGTCCGCTGGCCTTGGGAAACGATACTACCAATTTTAGAAAGGAACTCATGAACGAATTACAATTCTTAATCTATACCTCGGATAACGGTAACGAGACAGCTAGCGTAATTATCCGCGGTGAAACTATCTGGGCTAGTCAGAAAGAAATGGCCAGACTTTTTGATGTCGGTGTTCCTGCAATCAGTAAGCACTTAAAAAACATCTTTGAAGAAGGCGAACTAGATGAAAAAGCAACTATTTCCAAAATGGAAACAGTTCAAATAGAGGGTAGCCGTGAAGTTGTCCGTCAAGTTGATTTTTACAACCTTGACGCTATTATCTCCGTAGGTTATCGGGTCAACTCTCAAAAAGCCACGCGCTTCAGACAGTGGGCTACTTCCGTTTTGCGCGAATATATGCTAAAAGGCTTCGCTATGGATGATGATCGTCTAAAACAAGGTGAGAACCTTCTGGAAAAAGACTATTTCCGTGAGCTCTTGGAGCGCGTGCGCTCTATCCGAGCTAGTGAGCGCCGTATATGGTTGCAGATTACAGATGTTTTTGCTGAAATCTCTATCGACTATGACCCACAAAGCACGTTGACTAAGCAATTCTATGCTGATGTACAGAATAAGTTCCATTATGCAATTACTGGCCAGACTGCTGCGGAAATCATCTACACGAAAGCAGATCATACAAAGGACAATATGGGGCTTACTACATGGAAAAACTCCCCTGACGGTCGTATATTGCAATCAGATACCCAAATAGCAAAGAATTACCTAACCGAAAAACAAATCCGTTCCCTTGAAAGAGGAATCTCTAGCTATTTTGATTATCTGGAAAGGCAGATAGAACAGCGAAAAGCTCAGACAATGCAGCAACTAGCCCAAAGCATTGACCGCTTTTTGACTTTCCAAGAATACGATGTTTTAGAAGGTCATGGGAAGATCACTTCCAAGGCTGCGAAAGATAAAGCAAAAGCAGAGTATCAACTGTTTAACAAAACCCAAAAGATAAACTCGGACTTTGAAAGACAAATCAAGCACCTATCGGATAAATAGCCTCATACCCTCACAATCTCATTTTTTGACCTAGATTATTCACCCAAAACATGCCACGTTTTAAAACGCAATATAAGCCCGTTTAAGCGCGTGTTTTCTTTTCTGGTATATTTTGACCATCCAACTCATTAAAGTCGAAAATAGAGGGGTTCTCGTGACTCCTAGCATGATACAAACCGAATTCAATCTAAAATCTTTTTAATAACAGCTTGCCTGCTGATGGAAAGGTATATCATGAAAATAACAGAAGTCAAAAAGAAAGACGGTAGCAACGTGTACCGCGCAAGTGTCTATCTAGGAGTGGATCAGGTAACGGGGAAGAAAGTAAAGACTAGTATCACCGGACGGACAAAAAAAGAGGTCAAAAGCAAAGCCCAGCACGCGCAGCTTGACTTTAAAGCGAACGGGTCAACGGTTCATAAAACTGTGCGGGTGAAGAGTTATCAAGAATTGGCTGCCCTATGGCTGGAAAGTTACCGGCTGACTGTCAAACCACAAACCTTCATAGCGACAGAAAGAATGGTGAATAGCCACTTAATCCCAGTTTTTGGAAAGATGAAACTGGATAAGCTAGCCGCTAGTTATATCCAGAGTTTCATCAATGATTTATCAAGTCGCTTGGTTCACTTTGGTGTGGTTCACTCGATAAACAGCCGTATCTTAAAATATGGCGTTTCACTGCAGCTCTTGCCATTCAACCCAGCGAGGGATATTATCCTGCCCAGAAAGCCAAAGCGAGAGAGTAAAGCAATCAAGTTTATCGCTCCGGAGGACTTGAAGTCTCTTTTAGGCTATATGGAGAAGCTGGCATTTAAAAAATACAGTCATTATTTTGATTATGTGCTGTATAGCCTACTGCTTGCGACTGGTTGTCGCTTTGGGGAAGCAGTGGCTCTGGAGTGGTCTGATATCGACTTGGAGAATGCGACCATCAGCATATCAAAGAATTATAATAGGCTGGTGGATCTAGTAGGCCCGCCTAAAAGTATAGCAGGGGTCAGAGTGATTAGTATTGACCGGAAAACAGTCAATATGCTTAAGCTGTACAAAAATAGGCAGCGGCAACTATTCGTAGAAGATGGGGCGCGTGCTCCGTCTGTAGTATTTGCTATCCCGACTAAGGAATATCAGAATATGGCCACAAGGCAAGATTCCCTGGATCGGCGCTGCAAAGAAATTGGAATACCCCGCTTTACCTTTCACGCCTTCCGCCATACTCACGCTAGTTTATTGCTCAATGCTGGTATCAGCTATAAAGAATTACAATACCGGTTAGGCCATGCTACCTTGGCTATGACCATGGACATCTACAGTCACCTATCAAAGGACAAAGAAAAAGAGGCTGTTTCATACTACGAAAAAGCCATAAATGACTTGTAAGTCCACAAAAAGGTGAACAAATTTAAAAATCACCTCATTTCAGAGGTTCACAAACCTTATCAAATCAAGGTTTATAGACGATAAAGGAGAAAACCATGACATTTGAAGAAATTTTGCCAGGCCTTAAGGCCAAGAAAAAATATGTGCGCACAGGCTGGGGTGGGGCGGAGAACTATGTTCAGCTCTTTGACACGCTTGAGCAGAATGGGGTGGCTCTTGAAGTGACACCTTATTTCCTCATCAATGTCTCAGGCGAAGGGGAGGGCTTCTCCATGTGGAGTCCGACTCCTTGTGATGTATTGGCGACAGATTGGGTGGAAGTGAATGACTAAGACAGTACTGGTGACGGGAGTTAGCTCTGGCATTGGCCGAGCTCAGACTCTGACCTTTTTGGAAAATGGCTACCGTGTTTACGGGGTGGACAAGGATGAAAATCCTGGCTTTCTCAATGAGCTGCGTTTTGTCAAGTTGGATTTGACAGGTGATTTGAAACCGCTCTTTACTAGTTTACCTGAGGTGGATATTCTCTGTAATACAGCTGGAATTTTGGACGATTATCGTCCCCTTCACGAGACCAGTGACGAGGACTGGGAGCAGATTTTTGCGCTCAATCTGACCGCGACCATGAAAATCACCCGCTTTTACCTGCAGAAAATGCTGGAGAAAAAGTCTGGTATCATCATTAACATGTGCTCGATTGCTAGCTTTCTGGCTGGCGGAGGCGGTGCTGCCTATACAGCCTCTAAGCATGCTCTGGCCGGCTTGACCAAGCAGATAGCTTTAGACTATGCGGATAAAAATATCCAAGTCTTTGGCTTGGCGCCAGGCGCTGTTAAGACAGCCATGACTGCCGCAGATTTTGAGCCAGACGGACTCGCTGACTGGGTGGCCGAAGAAACTCCTATCAAGCGCTGGCTGGATCCTCAGGAAGTAGCTGATGTCAGCCTCTTTCTAGCCAGTGGTAAGGCTGCAGCCATGCAGGGGGAAATTATCAAGATTGATGGTGGCTGGAGTTTGAAGTAGTTTTAATAGTATTTTCAAATACGAAAAAGAAATAAATAGGTTACACTCTACAGAGGCATTCAAATGTGACTTTATGCTCGTCTCATCCCTCCAAGTGTGCTGAGGATTCTAAGAGCAAAATTAGCATATTCTCATGCGAATTTACTTCCTTGAGAATAAAAAATATTTTCCCACATATGTGTAATTTGTATGCAAAAAGTTTGAGAATTTTGAGAGGAAAGCTGGGCGATATTTCATTGAGTCTGAGACAAAATAGTTCTCAGTCACAAAAAAGCTAGAGATTCCCAATTATGGAACTCTAGCTTTTTAAATTCGAACCGTTCTCTTATTGTATTTAAGGAGATTATTGGCCATGAGCACTAAACCCATGTCAATTTTCACCTGACGCTTGCCTCTTAGGTTACATCTCTTGTAACCCAAATAAGCCTTTATCTGCCCAAAGACAGGTTCCACATCAATCTTACGTTGATCGAAAATCTGT